>NZ_JBFNGB010000008.1:0-73660 GCF_046035835.1 Helcococcus bovis | reverse complement strand
CAGCACCAACAACACCGAAGGAGCCAGCACCGACAACACCGAAGGAGCCAGCACCGACAACACCGAAGGAACCAGCACCGACAACACCGAAGGAACCAAAACCACAAACTCAAAGACAAACAATTACAAGAAAACAACCAAAACTATTGACAGAACAAACATTGAAATATGTAAAAGGTTCAAAAAAAGATATTGTAGTTAAGACAGATGCAGAAATTTCATCATTTGAAGAAGTTAGAGTTGGTGGAAAAGTATTAGATAAGTCAAAATATGAAGTTAAAAAAGGAAGTACAAAGATTACATTGAAAAATTCATATTTAGAAAAATTGCCTTTAGGAACATATGAATTAGAAATAGTTTCAAAAGAAACAGACAAATATGAAGCTTCAATTATAAAGACAAGATTTATGGTTGTGGAAGGTGAAAGTAAAGTGTCAGATGATAAAAAAACATCTAATAACCAAAATAACCAAAATAACCAAAATAACCAAAATCCAAACACAGGAGATTTAGGAGTTATGACAAGTGCAATGACTGCGATAGTAGCAGGAGCAGCATTAGTTGCAACTAAAAAGAAAAAAGATGAATAACAAATAAAAAGAGTTGTTGTGAAATGACGAAAGTTGTTTTGCAACGATTTTTTTATTTTAAAAATTTATATTAAATCTTTTATATTTTAAACTTCATATATTATAATTAGATTGTTAATAATTGCTTATTAATCTAATATTATAAAAGATAAATTAAAGAAGGTAATATATGGAAAAAATAAAAAGATGTTTATGGGCAGAAAAAAATGAAAAAATGAAGCATTATCACGATAATGTGTGGGGAAAGCCTGTTAGAGATGACAGAGAAATGTTTAGAATGTTAGTTCTTGAAATGTTTCAGTCAGGACTTTCATGGAATACCATTCTTCAAAGGGAAGAATTATTTGATGAAGAATTTGAAAACTTTGAAATTGAAAAAGTTGGAAATTTTTCTGAAGAAAAAATTGAGAAAATACTTGAAAATGGTAAGATTATAAGACATAGAAAGAAAATTGTGTCTTCAATTAATAATGCTAAGAAAGTGTTGGAAATTCAACAAAAATATGGATCTTTTTCTAAATTTATTTGGAGATATGTTTTTGATACACCGGTTATAAATCCATGGTCAACACCAGAGGAAGTGCCATCAAAAAATATGTTATCTGATAAAATTTGTGAAGATTTAAAAAAAGAAGGATTTCAATTTATAGGAAGTACTACGATTTATTCATTTTTACAAGCTATAGGAGTGATTAATGATCATTTAACTTCTTGTGATTTTAAGTATGAAGAATAAAAATATTATGATATAATAATTTCGTTAGAGTAGATTACCAGCGATAGTGGTTAAGAATGGGACGTTGTCTTAACACGAATAAATTGTTAATACAGTTTGCGATTGGTAATTGCGTTCACTACTTATTCCCTTAAGTAGTAATTTTTAGGAGGAATATATGAAAAACACATCATTAGGTGAAATTATTCAAAAAGATAAATCAAATAAATTTACAACGGTGAAAATAACATATATGGCAATTTTTGTTGCATTAGGAGTTATGGTAAATACGTTGCGTGTTGGTATGCTAAGTTTTGGTGGATTTCCAATTATTATTTCAGGATTTTTATTGGGACCAATACCTGGATTTATTGTTGGAGGAGTGACAGATATAGCTGCATTTATTGTAAGACCTTCATCATATCCATTTAATATTTTATTTTCTTTAACATCAGCTTTAACAGGGATGATTCCAGTAGTTATTGCGAATTTATTAGGAGCTAAATATCCAAAATATTCATTAGTAAAAATATTTGTTGGTATACTAATTGGACAAGTTTTAACTTCCGTTGTATTAGTTCCAATATTTTCAGTTTGGTTATACGGAAGAAACAGTGTTATATTGTTGATGACAAAAGCATTGACAAAACAAGCAATTTCAATTCCAGTTTATGCTGTTATTATAAAAATATTAATAGATAGATTTACAAAAGTTATCGATTTTGAAAAAGAATTTAGATAAAATAAAAGTCATATATAGTTTAGGCTATATGTGGCTTTTTTTAATTTTAGAATATGTTATAATTAATTGAATGTTTTAGAATTTTGATTGGAGGAATGATGAGTATATTAACTGTTTCAAACTTGAATCACAGTTATGGTGGTAGAGAAATATTAGAAAATGTTAATTTTAGATTATTAAAAGGTGAACATGTTGGATTGATTGGTCCAAATGGAGAAGGTAAATCTTCGTTTATGAATATTATTACTGGAAAATTAATACCTGATACGGGAACAATTGAATGGGCGAAATTTGTTAAAGTTGGATATTTGGATCAATTGGCATCATACGATAAAGATGTAACTGTAAGGGAAGTTTTGCAAGATGCTTTTTCAGATTTGTTTGAAAAGGAATCAAGGATAAATGAACTTTACATGAGTATGGCCGATGCTTCCGAAACTGAATTAAATGAAATGATGGAAGAAGTAGGACTTTTACAAGATATTATCGAATATAGAGATTTTTATGTAATTGATTCTAAAATAGATGAACTGGCAAATAATATGGGAATAGTTGAATTAGGTTTAGATACTCCATTTAAGGATTTATCTGGTGGGCAAAGATCTAAGGTTTTATTATGTAAACTATTACTAGAAAAACCAGATATATTAATGCTTGATGAACCTACAAACTATCTTGATGAAACTCAAATAGAGTGGTTAAGAAGATATCTTCAAGAATACGAAAATGCATTCATCCTAATTTCTCATGATATTGAATTTTTGGATTCTGTTATAAACTTAATTTATCATGTTGAAAATAAAGAATTGAACAGATATGTTGGAAATTATTCAGAATTTGAAAGATTGCACGAATTGAAATTAAAACAAATAGAAAATGCCTACAAAAAGCAACAACAAGAAATTAAGAGATTGGAAGATTTTGTTGCTAGAAACAAGGCGAACATTGCAACTAGAAATATGGCCATGTCTAGACAAAAAATGCTAGATAAAATGGACAGAATTGAGCTTCAAAGAGAGAAGCCTGATCCAAAATTTGAATTTAAGGAAATTGGTTCAACATCAAGACTTATTTTTGAAACAAAAAATTTAGTAATTGGTTATGATGCTGAAAATCCATTGACAGTACCATTGAATTTAAGAATGGAAAGAGGGGACAGAATAGCTATTACAGGTATGAATGGTTTAGGTAAAACAACTCTTGTAAAGACATTATTAGGTGAAATAAAACCATTATCAGGAGAAATTCATTTTGGTCAAAATTTACACATAGGATATTTTAAGCAAGAAGAAACTTATGGAAATCAGACAGCTATAGATGAAGTATGGGATGCATTTCCTTCATTATTACAAAATGAAGTAAGAGCTGCACTTGCAAAATGTGGACTTACAACAGAACAGTATGAATCACAAGTTAAGGTTTTAAGTGGTGGGGAAAAGGCTAAAGTTAGATTATGTAAAGTTATAAATAAACCAACAAATATCGTAATGCTTGATGAACCTACCAATCACTTAGATAATGCTGCGAAAGATGAATTGAAACGTGCACTTAAAGAATATAATGGAGGAATTTTCTTAATTTCTCATGAAAAAGCATTTTATGAAGATATTGCAACAACAGTATGGAATATGGAAGAATTTAGCTTGCTATTTAAGTAAAATCTATAAAACAAAATAAAACATCATGATTAAATTATTTTCTCATGATGTTTTATTTTATTTCAAAAATCATATCTACATTTTCCATTTCATTTTTTTCATCGTACACAAAAGGTTTTCTAATTCGAAAAATGCCCTTAAAATTTTTTGAAAAATTATTTGGTAATTGCAAAGTAATTTCTTTGTATTCACTTGGTTTTAACTTAAATAAGTTAGATTTTATATTTTGATTCATTAATAATTCTTCCCATTTATTTTTATTTAGTCTATAGACTATATAAAAATCGGAAAAAGTATATGACAAATCCTTGTGATTTTTCAATTCATACGTAATTATATCATTTTTAAATTCTTTAATTTCGGCAGAAACTTTTTTTGAACTGTCTTCAGGAATTAATTCTGAAAAATTATTTTCTTTGTTACTACATGAAACAAATACAAAAATTAAAAAAGCAAAAAATAATATTTTTTTCAATTTCATAGATTACTCCTATTTAAAATATAGATATACCAATGTTTGTATTACATAGTCTATATTTGTGATAATGATATCATATTTTAAGCATATTTACAATTGATGATTGAAATTAATAATTTTAAAAATTTTTATGATAAAAAAAATATTAAAAAAAATAAGTTATTTTATTGACATAATATAAAAAAAAGATATAATGATAACGTAAACAAATAAAAAACAAAATAAAATAGGAGTATAAAAATGATAAAAAAAATTATAAATAAAATAGGTCTATTTGGGATTATAGTATTAATTTCTATAACATTTAATTCAATAGTAAATGCAATGCAAATGGATATAAATATGAACAGATCTTTTTACTATACGTTTTCAGGTGGAAAAAGAGTAGAGTATCACACAGGAAATATAATACCAACTGATGATGTAAATGGTAGTATAATAGAATTAAGATAATGATTGATATTAAACTGTCTTTAAGAAGATTAAAAAAACAAATTAAATATAATAAGCTAATAGTTTTATTTTTAATAATATCATCAGTACTGTCTATTCTGTTTTTTACAAGTTTATTTGTTAGATATATGCCTCAATTTAATGATAGACGAGAAAATAACACTAAATATAGATTTTACAACATAATATTTTCTAAAAGCTTAAATGATAATGATTTAAAATTATTAGAAAAGAATTTACCAGATTTAGATTCTTTTAAAATTACAAATGTTAAAATTAAAGAAAATGTATATAATGAAGATGATGAAAAATTATATTTTTCTACATTTTTACATGAAACACCTTTTATAAATGAAATTGAACTTAAAAATTCTAGTATTGATAAATTTTCTAAACTAGGAAATAATGAAGTTTTAATACCTCTTTCTTATAATTTGAAAAAAGATAATAAATTTTTAAAAATAAATGGTATTAATTTAAAAGTTATAGGATACTGGGAAGGTGTAGATTTTCTAGTAAGTTCTGAAACGTATTTAAGCAATTTTGAGATAAATCAGATTGTTTTCAGGACTAAAAAGGTATTAAACACTACTGATTTGAATGATTTGAATAAATTATTTTTTAATTATCCAATACAATCAATAAGTTCTCCTGTGGATGCATATGAAAAAGATACAAGCTTGAGTCCTACAGTAATGATAATAATAAATATAATCTATATACTTTCTATAATTTCTTATTCATCAATTTTCTGGGTATTAATGAGATTTTTAGAAAAAGATTTTAGAATATATAGAATGGTTGGAATGACTAAATTAAGAATATTTGTTGGTATATTATTAGATGTTTTTGTATTTATAGTTATTAGCACTTTAATAGCTTTTGGTATTCATGAATTAATGTGGAACTCATTTTTTAGTAGAACAAATAATTTTTTAGCTGGTAAGATTGAAATAAAAGATTACTTAATTATATTTATTTTGATAATTGTATTAAGTTTTACTATAATTTCTCCATATTTGTATAAATTATTTAAGGATATAATAAATAAGAAAAAGGAAATTGACTAATGAAAAAATTATTAATTTATAATAAAAGAAATATTGTACAACAGGTTATTTTTTCTATCTCATTTTCTTTAGTTTTATTAATATTTATTATATATTTTTCACCAGTGAGATATTATCAGCAATCTCTTGAAAAATTTGAAAATTCAAATCTTAAAAATACATATTTAGTTATAAATCCAGAACAAAAAGTGACAAAAAAGGATTTCTTTGCTAATTTAATAAAAAGAGAAAATGTCAAAAATGTTTTTTTACAAGCATTTCCAAATTTTAAAATCAATGAAAGTATCGGATTGTATTCACTACCTCAATTTTACGATTTAGAGGATTTTAATAATTTCCCAATAGAACTAAATAATGATATAGATTTGTTAAAATTAAAAAAATTACCTGAAAACAATTATTATTTAATTTTATCTCCATATTCTAAATCTAGAGTTGGTGATAAAATAACATTAGAAGATAAAAATAAAAATAATATTATTTTACATGCAATTTCAAGGTTAAAAATAGACCAAATATACTTAAATACAAATGATATTTCGTCAAAAAATATTTGGACTAATATTTTAAAAATTAATAACAAACAGGATCTTATAATTGTAAACAACAAGTATAATGAACCTTATAACTGGATTAATTCAAGTAACTTTTTAATTGAGTTTTCTGAAAATGAAAAAATAGAAAATGCTAAAGTTATAAATTATTTAAAAACTAATGATTTTAGTTTAGAGAGTGCTGCTAATATAACTAAGAATACTTCTCAAGTTATTAATAGAAGTTTATATTTAAATATAAATTTTTTAATTACAGGATTCATAATATTTACTTTGTTATTTATTAATATATCATTTTTGAATAACTTTAGATTTAATAAGAGATATATGATTTATAGAAAATTGGGAGCTACCAAATTAGAAGTTGCTTTATATCGTATTTTATGCAATATATTTGCTTTATCATTTGGTCTGTTGTTATCATGGATATATATTTATATCTTAAATCTTATTAAGCCAGAAATAATTTTTATGAAAGATAATTTATCATTTGATAATGTTTTATTTATCTGGACACTAATTATTTTTGTAATTTATGTTTTGTTGGGAAGTATAGTACAAACAGTAAGTTTAAGAGTTAAATATGAATAGAGAGGTTATAAATGATAGATTTAAAAAATATTAGTAAGAGATATATATTAGATGGGGGGATAAAAATAACCGCACTATCTAATATTTCTTTTACTTTTGAAAAAGGTAAATTTTACTCAATAACAGGACCATCAGGATCTGGAAAATCTACACTGCTTAATATTATTGCTTTACTATTAACTTTCGAAAAAGGAGATTATTTTATTGAAGGCAAGGATGTTAAAAATTTTGATGATAAAAAATCTAGTTTTTTAAGGAACTCTTTTTTTGGTTTTGTAGTACAAGATTATGAATTATTAGAGAGTGAAAGTGTAAGTTTTAATATTCAATTACCAGCGTATATAGGTAAAAAGTCAAAAAAATATATTAATGAAAAAACTAAAGAAATAATAGATTTTTTAGATATTAGAGATATAAAAGACAAAAAGGTTATGCATTTATCTGGTGGACAAAAACAAAGAGTAGCTATTGCTAGATCGCTTATGAATTCACCAAAAGTCATATTAGCTGATGAGCCTACAGGTGCTTTAGATTATAATAATGGATTACAAGTTATGAATATATTTAAGGATATTGTAAAAAACGAAGGTGTAACTGTAATAATGGTTAGTCATAACAAAGAATTTGCAAAAATGTCAGACCAGATGCTAACTATAAAAGATGGAATATTGTATTATTAAATTAAATTATATACATTAATGAATACCAAACTCCTAAAGTAGTTAAAGGAACTTACTTTTGGAGTTTTTATTTTTAAAATTATTTCATTTATTAATGTTTTATATTTATCTTAAAATTTAGCTCAAATCTGCAATTTATGATATAATTATATAGATTATGGAGGAATTTATGAAAAATAAATTAGAAAATATAAAAATTAATTCATTGGAAATTATCAATAATGCAAAAGAAGATAAAGAATTAGAAGATTTAAGAATAAATATTTTAGGAAAAAAAGGAGAGTTAACTCTATTATTAAGAGAAATGGGTAAACTTTCAAAAGAAGAAAGACCTGTAATGGGAAAATTAGCTAATGAGGTTAGAGAAGAAATTCAAATAGCGTTGGATGAAAAGAAAAAAAGTTTTAAGTGGGAAAAATTAAAATTAAAATTAATCTCAGAAACTATTGACGTTACGGCACAAAAAGATATTGTATCAATAGGTCATAGACATCCTCTAAACCAAA
This sequence comes from Helcococcus bovis, assembly GCF_046035835.1. NCBI lineage: Bacteria > Bacillati > Bacillota > Tissierellia > Tissierellales > Peptoniphilaceae > Helcococcus > Helcococcus bovis. The sequence goes on along the minus strand of NZ_JBFNGB010000008.1, from coordinate 65,623 downwards.
CAATGGAAGAATTAGAAAATTTATTTAGATATATGGGATTCTCAGTTATAGACGGTCCAGAAATTGAAACTATAGAAAATAACTTTGATAAATTAAATTCTCCAAAAAACCATCCTTCAAGAGATTTAAGTGATACATTTTATATAGATAAAGAAACATTACTAAGAACTCATACATCACCAGTTCAAGTTAGAACTATGATGCAACAAGAGCCGCCAATTAGAATGGTATCAGCAGGAAGAACATTTAGATTTGATGAAGTAGATGCTACACACTCACCAATGTTCCATCAAATTGAAGGACTTGTTGTTGGAGAAAATGTTTCAATGGCAAACTTAATTGATACGATAAATGCATTTATTAAAGAGCTATTTGGTGAAGAATTTGAAACTAGATTTAGACCACATTATTTCCCATTCACAGAGCCATCAATGGAAGTAGACGTTTCATGCTTTAACTGTAAAGGTAAAGGTTGTGATTCATGCCATCATACAGGTTGGTCAATGGAATTATTAGGCTGTGGTATGGTACATCCTCAAGTATTAGAAAATTGTGGTATTGATAGTGAAAAATATACTGGATTTGCATTTGGAATGGGTGTAGATAGGATTACAATGGTTAAATATGGATTAAAAGATATTAGAACATTGTATGATAACGACAAGAGATTTTTAGAACAATTTTAGGAGGATAGATGTTAGTTCCGGTAAAATGGCTTAGAGAATATTTAGATATTGAAGCTGATGCAAGAGAAATAGCTAATAGGGTTACAGATTCAGGTTCACACGTTGAATCAATTCAAAAATATGAAGGACTATCAAACATTGTTATAGCAAAAATTTTAGATATTAAAAAACATGAAAATGCAGATAAATTATCACTAGTAGACATTGATTTTGGCGAAGGCAAAGAGACAATTGTAACTGGTGCTAAAAATATGAAAGTAGGAGATAATGTTGTATTTGCTAAATTAGGCGCAACATTACCAGGGGGAATTGTAATTAAAGAAGCTACATTACAAGGTATTGTATCAAAAGGTATGCTTTGCGGATACAGTGAATTAGGGGTTTCAGAAAATTTAGTTCCTAAAAATTCCGAAGATGGACTTATTATATTAAATGATGATGCAAAGGTTGGAGAAGATGCAGTAAAAACATTAGGTTTAGATGATTCAATTATTGAATTTGAAATCACTCCAAATAGACCTGATTGTTTATCTATTATTGGTATGGCAAGAGAAGTTGCTGCAGTATTTGATAAAAAAATCGTAGAACCTTCTTTGAAAATTGAAAATACAGTAGATTCTTACAATGAATACTTTAATGGTGTAAAAGTTGAAACAGATAAAGTAAATAGATTTATGACTGCAGTTGTTAAAGATGTTGAAATCAAAGAATCACCATTATACATTCAAAATTATTTGAGAAATGCAGGAATGAGACCAATCAACAACATAGTTGACTTCACAAATTTCATTATGTTGGAGTATGGACAACCACTTCATGCATATGATTTAGATAAGATTGAAGGTAAATCTTTAATAGTAAGAATGGCTAAAGATGAAGAAGTTATTAAAACACTTGATGACACTGAAAGAAAATTAGTTTCAGAAGATATTGTTATCGCTGATGGAAACTCAAGAGCTATTGGTTTAGCTGGTGTAATGGGTGGCGAATACACAGAAGTAACAAAAGATACAAAGACAATATTAATTGAAGCAGCAAGTTTTGATTCAGAAACAATCAGAAAAACATCAAAGAAATTGACTTTAAGATCAGAAGCATCATCAAGATTTGAAAAAGGTGTTCCTGCAAAATTAGCAGAGTACGGTATTCAAAGATTCTTAAAATTAGTTGAAGAAACAAATTCAGGAAAAGTTGTTTCAGGTATCGATAGTGTAGAAAACTTTGATCCAAAAGATAGAGTTATCGAATTAAGAAATGCTAGATCAAATTCATTATTAGGATTAGATTTATCAATTGAAGAAACAAAGAAATACTTGGAAGCACTTGAGTTAAATGCTGAAATTCAAGGTGATAAATTACTAGTAACAATTCCATATTTCAGAGATGATTTGACTATTGAAGCTGACTTAATTGAAGAAGTTGGTAGATTATATGGATTCCATAATATCACACCAAAACCTTTAGTAGGTGGCTTGACAAAAGGTGTTAAGTCAGACATGAGAAATTTCTTGGATAATGCAAGAATGGAACTATATGCATTAGGATTTTCTGAAATATTAACTTATTCATTCATTTCAAATAAAGTATTTGACAAATTGAATTTACCAGAAAATGACTCAATGAGAAACACTGTAAAAATCATCAATCCACTTGGTGAAGATTTCTCAGTTATGAGAACAACATTAATAGGAAACAACCTAGAAGTAGTTAGAAAAAATTTAAATAACAAACAATTTGATTTGAAATTATCAGAAGTTGGTAATACATTCATTAAAAATGGTGAAAAAACAGAAGAAGTTAAGTTGATGACATTCTCACTAGTTGGAAATTACGATTTTTACTATGCTAAAGATACATTATTAGCAATATTAAAAACTTTTGGAATTAATGATGTGAGATTTGAAAGAGAAACAGAAAATTCAATATTCCATTCAGGAAGATGTGCTAATGTTTATGTAAATGACGTTAAAGTTGCAGTTATTGGTGAAATTAGTCCAATTGTTGCTGAAAATTATGATATTGAAAAGAGAGTTTACTTAGTTGAAGCAAATCTTACAGAATTATTTAAATTCAAGCAAGATTTAATCCAATATCAAGAAATTTCAAGATATCCATTGGTTGAAAGAGATATTGCTTTAGTTGTAGATAAATCTGCACAATCACAAGATATTGTTGATGTTATTAAAGCAAATGGTGGAGAATACTTGAAATTTGTTAAACTATTCGATGTTTATACAGGTTCTCAAATTGCAGAAGATAAAGTATCACTTGCATACAAGATTGGATTCCAATCAAATGAATCCACATTGAAAGATGAAGTAATCAAAATAGCTTTTGAAAATATTGTAAATGGCTTAAACAAGGCATTTGAAATAGATTTAAGAAGCTAATCGGAGAATATGAATGAAAAAGAATAGGTACGAATTTCAGATTAATGGAAACAATTATGTATTAAAAACTCAAAGAAGCAAAGATGAAACTGATAAAATTGTTTATTATGTGGATAGTGAAATAAAGAAGGCTAAGACAGCATTAAATTATCGAAATCCTACCATGCATGCGACATTGGCATGTTTAAATATTGCAGATGATTTGTATTCTTTAGAGTTAAAGCATAAGGAACTTTTAGAAACTTCAAAAGAACCAATGGAAAATTATGGGCCATTAAAAACTGAATTTGAAGAGTTTAAGGAATTAAATAAGGATTCATTTGAAAAAATTCAAACATTAGAAGCGAAAGTTAGAGAATTAGAAAATCATTTGAACTATATAACTAGTGATAGAGATAAGTTTAAGCTTGAATTAGATAGACAAATTACACTTTCTGAAAAAGATAGAAAAGATAATGAATCTTTAAGAGAAAAATTATTAGAACAAGAAAAACAAACTTTACATGCAAAAAAACAAGTGCAGGAGTTATTAAACGGAAATAGAAAGTAGAAATTTATGGAGCAAAATACAATTGCCACTTTAGAGTGGGATAAAATTAAAGAAGAGTTGCAAGGATATTGTGCATCTTCTTTAGGAGCTGAAAAAGCTTCAAAAATTGTCCCATTAATACAATTAGAAAAAATTGAATTTTTACAAAATAAGACAGCAGATGCAATTGAATTGATAAGAAAATTTTCATTTCCACCATTATATGGAATTCATAATTTGAAGGAAATGATGATTAGATTAAAGAAGCGAGCAGTTTTGGAAAATTTAGATCTTATTCAAATTGCTAATTCTTTAAGGGTTTCACAAAGTCTAAAAGATTATAAATCTGAACATGAATCTCAAACTAATGAGGTTGTGAAACTTATAGATAAACTTTATACAAATACGAGAATTCAAAAAGAAATTGAAAGAATTGTAGTTGATGAAGATACAATTTCAGATGATGCGTCAAGAGAATTATTTCAAATACGTAAGAGTATAAGAGAAAAGACGGAAGAAGCTAGAAATAAGCTAAATTCGATTGTTAAAGATGATACTACAAATCTTCAAGATGGATTTATTACAATGAGAGATGGTAGATATGTAGTTCCTGTAAAATCAGGTGCAAAATCTAAAGTTCCAGGAATTACTCATGATATCTCAGCTTCAGGACAAACTCTATATATTGAGCCAATGGCTGTAGTTGAAATTAATAATAAGATTAGAGATTTAGAAATTAAAGAAATTGAAGAAATTAGAAGAATATTGAAGGAACTTTCTGAAATGATATTTGTGTATCATCAAGAAATAGAGAATAATCAATATTTGTTAGTAGATTTAGATTTCACATTTGCAAAAGCTAAGTATGCATTAGATAAGATGTATACAAAGCCAATTTTAAATAATGAAAAAATTATTGATATAAAAAATGCAAAACATCCTTTGTTGAAAGGTAAAGTTGTACCAATAGATGTAAAATTGGGTGAAAAATATAGTGCATTAGTTATTACAGGGCCAAATACTGGTGGTAAAACAGTAAGTTTGAAGACTTTGGGATTGGTAATTATGATGGCTCAATCAGGTTTATACATTCCATGTGATGAATTTTCTAAAGTTGCTATATTTAACAATATTTATACTGACATTGGTGATAATCAAAGTATAGAGCAGTCTTTATCAACATTTTCAGCATCAATGACTAATATAGTTCATATATTAAAATATGCTAACGATAGATCTTTAGTTTTATTTGATGAATTAGGAAATGGTACAGATCCTACAGAAGGGGCAGCACTGGCTATGGCTATAATTGATACATTGGTAAAAAGAGGTACTTTACTGGTTTCTACAACTCACTATAGCGAATTAAAACTATATGCGATGAGTACAGATGGAGTACAAAATGCCAATGTTGAATTTAATGTTGAGACATTGTCGCCAACATATAAATTGATAATTGGTAGACCTGGTAAGTCAAATGCTTTTGAAATCTCTAGGAGACTTGGATTATCAGAGAAAATTCTTTCTATAGCAAATAATTATGTATCAAAGGAAAATAGAGATTTTGAGGAAATTATTGCTGAAATTGAAACTGATAGAATTAAATTAGATAATGAATTGTTAGAAGTTCAAAAAGAAAAAAATAAATATGAAAAACTTATTGATAATTTTAATAAAGATGTTGGAAAGAGAAAAGAAAAGGCAGAATCTGAAATCGAAAATGCAAAGATTGAAGCTAGAAAAATTTTAGAAGATGCTAGAAGACAATCAAAAGAAATATTGAAACTTGCAAAAAGTCAAAAAGGAAATAAAGAATCCAGACAAATTGATAGAGCGTATTCAGAAATTACTGATAAATTTAAGAAAGCTACTGATAAATTTGAAGAAAAGCCAGTTATTAAAAAGAAATATGGTAAAAATATTACAGTTAAACTTGGTGAAACAGTTAAGGTGATTTCTATGAATGATTTAGCTGTTGTACAGACATTGCCAGATAATAAAGGTGATCTGACTGTTCAAATGGGAATTTTGAAATTTAATGTAAATATTTCTGATTTAGCAAAAACTAATAAAGAAATCGAATCTGAGAAATCTCAATCATCGTATAGACAAGTATTGAAAAATGCATCATTTAAGGATGCACAATATGAGCTTGATGTTAGAGGAAAGACAGTTGAGGAGGCTATGATAGAAATTGATAGTTTCTTTGATAAATCAATTCTAATGGGAATGAAAACTGTTCATATTATTCATGGTAAAGGAACGGGAGCATTAAGAATAGGCTTGACAGAATTTTTCAGAAAATCTAGATATGTAGAAGAGTTTAGAATAGGAAGCATAAAAGAAGGGGGAGCGGGAGTTACGGTTGTAACCTTGAAGTAGTATGGATTATAAAAAAGAGATATCAGAAATATTAAATTCTTTAGAATTATGTGTTTCACTAGATGATATATATTTAAGTATTGAAACACCACCAAATAAAGAAATGGGAGATTTTGCATTTCCATGTTTTAGATTAGCTAAAACCTTAAGAAAAGCACCTACTCAAATTTCTGTAGAATTAGCTGAAAAGATTAGTTCTGAATTATTTAGTGAAGTAAGACCTGTAGGACCATATATTAATTTTTTTGTAAATCAATCAAAATTTAATGAAACAGTATTGAAGGAAGTTTTTGATAAAAAAGAAATGTATGGTTCATCAAATATTGGAAATGGTAAGAATATAGTTATTGATTATAGCTCAACAAATATAGCAAAACCATTCCATATTGGTCATATCAGATCAACAGTAATAGGGGATTCCATTAAGAGGATATATAGATTTTTAGGATATCATGTTGATGCTATAAATTATTTAGGTGATTATGGTACTCAATTTGGCGTTTTACTTTCTGCATATAGAAAATGGGGCGATAAAGAAACAATCAATAGTAATCCTATTAAAGAATTACTTAAATTATATGTAAAATATACTGAAGAGGCTGAAGCAAAACCTGAATTAATGGACGAAGCAAGAGCATGGTTTAAGAAATTAGAAGATGGTGATGAATTTGCTGTAGAAACATGGACTTGGTTTAAGGAAATAAGCTTAAAAGAGTTTAATAGAGTGTATGATTTATTAGAAATTTCATTTGATTCATACAACGGGGAATTTTACCATGCACAATTTGTTGATGATGTAATTAAAGAAATGAAAGAAAAAAATCTTTTAACAGAATCAGAAGGAGCTACAGTTATTGAAATGGGAGAAGATACACCACCTGCAATAGTATTAAAAAGAGATGGTTCCTCAACATATATTACAAGAGACGTGGCGACAGCACGTCATAGAAAGAAAATCTATAATTTTGATAAGAATATTTATGTTGTTGCAACTCAACAAAATCTACATTTTAAGACACTTAAAGATGTGTTAGCAAAAATGGGATATGAATGGTCTGAAGATTGTGAACACGTACAATTTGGTATGGTAAGTCTTAAAGATGGTACATTGTCTACAAGAAAAGGAAAAGTTGTATTCTTAGAAGATGTGTTAAATAAAGCAATTGATAAGACAAAAGAAATTATTGAAGAAAGAAATCCTAATTTAGAAAATAAAGAAGTTATTGCAAGAGAAATTGGTATAGGTGCTGTGAAATTCCAAGAATTATTCAATACAAGAATTAAAGATTATGTATTTGACTGGGATCAAGTATTGAATTTTGAAGGAGAAACTGGGCCATATGTGCAATACGCACATGCAAGAGCAAATCAAATTTTAGAAAAATTAGGTTTAGAATTAAGTGAAAATGTTGATTTTTCATTATTAACTGAACCACAAGAAGTTGCATTAATTAAGTCAATATATGATGTTCCAAATGTAATTTTAACTGCAAGAGATAAATTAGAACCTTCAGTAATTACAAGACATGTAACAGAAATTGCTCAAAACTTTAATTCATTCTACAATAGCATTCATATTTTGAATTCAGAAGATGAAGTGAAAAAAACAAGAGCATTATTGGTTTATGCAACAAAAATATGTATAAGTAATTTATTAGATTTATTAGGTATACATGCTCCAAACAAAATGTAGGAGGATTGATGGAAATTATAAAAGATTTTATATATGTAAATAAGACTGCATTTAAAAATTCGATTTCTAGTTTGAAATATGTACCTGCATTAGCCATGATATTGTTCGTTTTGGGAGTTGGAGAAAATTATTTATTAAGTTTATTGACAACATACTCTAGAGGCGGAAATTTTGTTTTAGGATTTGTGAGATATATTATTACAATTGTGTTTGCATCTGCTTTAGTTGGTGTTTTGTCAGATATTGTAAATTACAATAGATTTAGATTTAAAAATATAATTGAAGGGACAAAAAGATATTATTTACCTATGTCAAACACTTTGTTTATAGTCTATATTATAGAATATTTGGCACATATTATCTTACAAAATATCGATTTTCAATATACATTTATAATTGATATTCTAGTGCTTATAGTTTTAAGTACAGTATATGAAAAAGTATATATTTCTGAAGAATATGGGATAGAAGTAGCTTTAAATTCTGTGATGTTTATCAAGGATAATATTATTCAATGGTTGCCTATAGTTGTAATATTTGTTGCTGCAAAATTCTTATTAACAATAAATTATGTAATTTTTACATTTGATATTACTTATATTATGAATGTAGTTTTATATTCTTTGATAATGGGTATTCTTTATATCTATAAAGGGCATCTATTTAAGATTTTAGATGGATCTTCAATTAGAAAAAGACAATTTCAAGGAAAGTTTTAGGTAAGTATGAATATTATTGAAAAGTATTTTAGAAAAAAAGCAGATAAAGTTTCTTTTATAGAGTTAAAGGAAAATATTGATTATTACAGAAATTATGGCATTGAAGACATTCCTCTTCCAATTATTTTGGATGATATGATGGATGGGATGACTCATAATGAATTTGATAATGAGATAAAAATTGAATACATCATTGACGGTATGTTGTATATGGTAGCAATAGATCCTGAATTTTTGTATGTAAATGAATATAAGCATATTTTAGGTAAATTATTAGATGATTCATCAAAATATGCATTATCAAAAGCTGTAAAATTTTACGATACTAATTTTGAAAAAGTATTGTTATTTACAAGAGCTGCATTCTTACTTAATGAAGAAAATGAAATGGCAGCTTACAGCTATGCAAAATTATTGTGGAATATTGAAGTTTCAAAAGAAGATAGAGAAATTTTTATTGAACAGTCAATAAGAATTTTGGAAAGAATTTTGAGATACAATGAAACATATTCCTTGGCAAATTTTGAGTTGGGAAATATTTCTAAAGCGACAGGAAAATATATTAAAGCAAATAATTTTTATAATAGAGCTTTGAGAAATGCGGAATTTGAAGAATTAAAAGATACTATAAGAGATGAAATGAATAAGATTGCTCCTGATGTTGCGGTTGAAAATTCAATTTATTATATTAATAAAATGGATTATAGTACTGCAATTTCTGAATTGATGGAAGCTAGAAAAAATTCATCTAGATATGATATTCCTTATTATATTGCAATTGCATATATGAATAAGGAAAATCCGGAATTAGCAGAGCAATTTTTTGAAGAATCTATTGAAAAAGGTGCGGATTTTGCTATGCTTTATACAGATTTAGTATATATAAAATACGTTTTGAAAAAAGATGTTGAAGCATTGCATTTGGCTAATGATTCTATTGAAAAGTATCCATCAGAAATTAAATTGAGATATAATAGAGCGATAATTTTGATGTCAATAAATAAATTTGATAAAGCAATAGAAGATTTTGACTTTATACTTGAATATCAAGATTTATCTGATGAAATGTTTAATCAAATAATGAAAATTAAAGAGTCTATCATGAATAGATAATACTAGGAGGTAGATTTGACAGTTGGAGAATTACTTTTAACGAATAAAGATAAATACACAAAAGCGTTTCTGATTCAAAATGATAAAGAAACAAATAAGGCTGTTTTTACACAAGTAAAAGATGAAAATGTAGCTAAAGATTTAATAGATGTTGAAGCTAAAGATTATTTTTTATTGGATAAAGTGGCGATAAATGAAATCTTTGGTAATGCAGATGAATTAGAAATTACTGAAGATGATAAAGTTTTTGTGATAGGGATTTAAAAATAGAATTTTGCATGATGCACTAGTCTTTGAGTTATTATAAACTCTACTGAAGTGCCTATGCAAAATTTTATTTTTTTTATATGTTAAAATAGTCTTGTAATAAAAAATATAGGAGTGAGGATGGATTTTATAAGCAATTTTTGAATAAAGACATTTGGTAAAAAGAATATGAAGAAATATCTTCCTGAATCTTTTTATATTAAAAAGAAACCGGAAATGAATTAAATAAAATTAAAGATAAAATAGAAATGTCATATCAATACTTCTTATTAAATAAAAAAATGATAGATTTAAGAAATGAAATTGATAATTTAGAGTCATGTATTTCATTGAAAAATACAAGATTACCTAATTATGAGATGACTTTTTCTAGATTAGATTATAGAAAGTAAAAATCTATAAAAATGTTGACGATTTTTTAAAATGGGTATAAAATAGTTGCATGAGAAACAGTTGCTTATGCAACTATTTATTTTTAAAGAGGTTTTTATGGAAAAAATTATGAGATATATAAATAGAATTTATAGATCTTCAATATCAGATAGAACAAAATATTTTCATAATTATGGATTGACTGGACATCACATAAGTTATCTTATAGCTATATATCATAATCCTGGATTAATTCAGGAAAAATTGACAGATGGTATATTTGTAAACAAGTCAACAGTAACAAGAAATATAAAACATCTTGTTGATATGGAATTAGTTGTTGCTAGAGTTGATACTAATGATAAAAGAGCAAATCGATTATATCCAACAGAAAAATTATATGAATTATTTCCTTTAATTGAGGAATACTCAAATCAATGGAATGATTTGATAATGCAAGATTTATCAGATGAAGAAAAAATAAAATTTTTAGAATTATTAAGAAAAATATCAGATAGAGCAGTTGAAAAAGGAAAGTAGGAATAATGTTTAAGAAATATGTATATCCAAGAAAAAAAGATATAAGTATTACTATGTTTATAAAAATATTTAGTACATTTTGTGGAATTATGGTACCAGCAATACTAGCATACATTATCGATACAGTTGTTCCAACTAAAAATAAGACAATGATAGTATTAGTTGGATTGTTGATGATATTAGTTTCTTTTTTAGAATGGTTTTATAGTATAAAGTCAAATAGAATGGCTTCTAAAATTTCTTCGGATACAATTCAAGATATTCGTCAAGATTTATTTGAGAGATCAATTAGATTGTCTGCTAAACAAATTGATAAATTAGGGATTTCTTCTATAGAGTCAAGACTTACTTCTGATACGTACACAATTCATAATTTTTTAGGGACTGCAATGAGAATGGGAGCAAGATCTGTAATCTTATTTTTGGGAGGAATTATTTTTTGTATTATTTTAAGTCCTAGATTATCTATTGTAATTTTAATATTAGTAATTCCTATTTTTGCAACAATTAGATTTATATATAATAAAACACAGCCAATGTGGAAAAATTTACAAAATCGAGTTGATGTAATGGTTCAATCTATAAGAGAAAGCATAAGAGGTATAAAAGTAGCAAAAGCCTTAAACAAAGTAGAATATGAAAAAAATAAATTTTTTAATGCAAATAATTCTGTAAGAGAACAAAATATTGAAGCAACAGATATAATGGCGTTAACATCTCCATTAGTAAATACACTGTTATATATTGGATTAGCAGTAGTAATAATTTATGGGGGAAATTTAGTTAAAAATAATCAAATAAAATTAGGTACAATTATTGCTTTTATGACATATTTTATACAAATAACTCATTCTCTATTTATGTTAAATTGGATGTTTAATATTTATAGTAGGGCTATGACATCTGTAAAAAGAATTGAAGAAGTAATATTTATGCCTATAGATAAAAATCAAATAGTTGATAATCCAACAAAATTACCTAAGTCAAATAGTGATATTCCAGAAATAGAATTTAAAAATGTTTCATTTTCATATCATGGAACTGAAAATAGTTTAGTAAATATAAATTTTAAATTATTTGTTGGAGAAAAGCTAGGAATTATGGGAGCTACTGGTTCAGGGAAATCAACAATTATTAAATTACTTTTAAGACAATATGATGTAAGTGAAGGAGAAATATTAATTAGAGGTGTTAATATAAAAAATATTAATCATAGAGATTTAAATGCTATTTATGGATCTGTATTCCAAAAAGACTTTTTATTTAAGGGAACTATAAAAGAAAATATAGATTTTGGTAGAAATTTACTAGATGAAGAATTAATTGATGCGACAATAAATGCGCAAGCTCAAGAATTTATAGAGGAAAAAGAAGATAAGCTAGATCATGCTTTAGCTTCTAAAGGCGTAAATTTATCAGGTGGACAAAAACAAAGAGTTTTACTTTCACGAGCATTTGCTTCTAAGCCAGAAATATTGGTACTTGATGATTCATCTTCTGCACTTGATTTCAAGACTGAATCAAATTTAAGACGAGCTATAGATGATAATTTTGGTAATTCAACAACTATAATTATTGCACAAAGAATTTCTTCTGTTATATCGGCAAATCAAATATTATTTTTAGAAAATGGAAAAATTTTAGCTAAAGGAAATCATGAATACATGATTAATAATTGCATTCCTTATAGAGAAATAGCTGATATGCAAATTGGGGAAATGAAATAGAGGTAGTTATGGATAAAAAGAAAATAAATAAAAAAATAAATGAAAAAAATTATGGTAAAATTGCTAAAAAATTATTTTCCTATATTCTTAATGAATGGAAATTATTTTTTATAACAATAATTCTTGTTATAGCTTCAAATTTAATTGTATTATGGGGTCCAAGATATTCGGGGGCAGCTATAGATACATTATCTAAAACTCCAATTAATTTTAATGACACTTATCTATATGTAGGTTTGATGTTATTAGCTTATTTAGGATCATCAGTTTTAACATATATTTCATCAAGATTAATGGTTAGAGTTTCTGAAAAAGTTATAGTAAAAATGAGACAAGATACATTTGATAAAATAGTGGATGTTCCAATTAAATATATTGATACTCATCAAGCTGGAGATCTTGTTTCTAGAATTTCATATGATTTAGATGTTGTTAATCAAACAGTATCAAATAATATAGTGAGTATCGTTGCATCATTAATAACTGTAGTGGGTTCATTTTCAATGATGATGTCAATATCACCATTTTTATCAGTAATATTTTTGTTTATTTTACCTGTGACGATTTTATTCACAAAATATAGAGTTAATAAGACAAGACCTTTATTTTCTTTAAGATCAAGAAAATTAGGTGAAATGAATGGTTATGTAGAGGAAATATTGATTGGACAAAAAACAATTCAAGCCTATGAAAAAGAAGAATATTTCTCAGGAGAATTTTGGAAAAGAAATAGTGATAGTATTGATGCCTATTATAAAGCGGATTATCAAGCATCCATAAATTTCCCAACAATGGGATTTATTACTAATATCTCTATAGCTTTAGTTTCTATTTTTGGATCTATTTTATACTTAGATGGAGTATTTACTCTTGGATATTTATCTGCATTCATACTTTATTCAAGACAATTTTCATTTCCTATAAATCAGATAGCGGCTGTAGTTGCAGAAGTTCAATCTGCATTTTCAGCCGCTAATAGAGTGTTTATATTATTAGAGCAAGATAACGAAAAAGAAGATTTGCCAAATGCAAAAGAATTACAAAATGTAGAAGGTAAAGTTGAATTTAGAAATGTTTCTTTTGGGTATGATGACAAAATGATAATTAAAAATTTCAACTATATTGCTAAACCGGGATCTCTTACAGCAATAGTAGGGCATACAGGTGCAGGAAAAACAACATTAATTAATTTATTAATGAGATTTTATGACCCACAAAAAGGAGATATTTTAATTGATGATTTATCATATAAAGATATTAAAAGAAAGAGTCAAAGAGCTTCATTTGCGATGGTATTACAAGATACATGGCTATTTAAGGGAAGTATTAAAGATAATTTAACTTATGGTAGAAGTGAGGCAACAATGGAAGAAATTAAAAATGCTGCAAAATCTGCACATATTGATAATTTTATTGAAAACCAAAAATATGGATATGATACTATACTTGATGAAGAGGCTGAAAATTTATCTCAAGGACAAAAACAATTAATGACTATTGCAAGAGCGATGTTATTAAATTCTCCTATGTTAATTTTAGATGAAGCTACATCGAATGTAGATAGTAGAACTGAACTACAAATCCAAGATGCTATGAATAATCTTATGAAAAATAAAACGTCATTTGTAATTGCTCATAGACTTTCAACTATAAAAAATGCTGATATGATACTTTTATTAGATAATGGAGAAATTATTGAAAAAGGTACACATGAAGAATTATTAGCGAAAAATGGAGAGTATAGCAAATTATACAATTCACAATTTATAAATAATTAATTAAAAACTTTGTAATTTCATGATATTATATATAATATATTGAAATTACGGAGTTTTTTATGCGAAAATTTAAAATAAAAAATAAAGACAAAATAACAGAATCTCTAACAAATTTAAAAAGTAAGAGACATTTAGTTAAGCCAATCTTTTGGGTTACTATTATAATATTGCTTCAATTTGCTCTATTGATTTATTTATCTAATATTTTTAAGGGTGAAGAATTATTGATTAATTATCTATGGAGCATTGTTTCATATGCGTTAATTATCTATATTATAAATTTAAACCAACCTATAGAGTATAGAGTAGCTTGGATTATTCCAATTGCTATATTACCTGTTGCAGGGTTTTTGATTTATTTGGTATTTGAAATTTTTCCAGGTCCAAAAAGGTTAAAGAGAAAACTGGAGAAAATTAAAGAAAGTAGCTCTTATTTACTAGTAAAAGATGATAAGATTTTACAAGAAATAGATGATAACAAAAAAATTAATAATGGAATTGAAAAATATTTACAAAATACTATAAATTATCCAATATATAAAAATACAAATTATAAATATTTTTCATCAGGAGAAGAATATTTTGAAAAACTATTAGAAGATTTAGAAAATGCTCAGGAATTTATATTTTTAGAATATTTTATAGTAAGACCAGGAAAAATGCTTGAACAAATACTAGATAAATTAATTGATAAAGTAAATGAGGGTGTTAAAGTAAAAATTATGTATGATGGAATAAATGATTATTATTTACCTGATAATTATAAAGAATTTTTACTTAATTTAGGATTTGAAGTTCAAGTATTTTCAGCTGTTACTCCAATATTATCTACTGTTCATAATAATAGAGATCATAGAAAAATAGTATCAATTGATAATAAAATAGCTTATACTGGGGGGTTAAATTTAGCTGATGAATATATAAATGAAATAGCAAGATTTGGACATTGGAAAGATAATGGTATTAGAATTGAGGGAGAAGCGGTTAGAAGTATAACTGTTATGTTTTTAAATTTATGGAATCTTTCTAAATATGAAAATTCTGATTATGAAAAATATTTGAAAAATGTTTATAAGGTAGATAACAACGATTATGTTCAACCTTTCGATGATTCTCCAAATGATGGAGAAACTGTTGGAGAAAATGTATATGCTGATATAATTAATAGGACTAAAAATTATGTATATATCATGACACCATATCTAATTTTGAGTGAAAAAATTAAAGATGCAATGATATTCGCTGCTAAAAGAGGAGTTGATATTCAAATTTTAATGCCTGGTATACCCGATAAGAAAGTTCCATATATAATGGCTCGTTCAAATTATGAACAATTACTTTTTAACGGTGTGAAAATATATGAGTATATACCCGGATTTTTACATTCTAAATCTATTATTGCGGATGACTTGATTTCTGTAGTTGGGACAATTAATTTAGATTTTAGAAGTTTACATTTACATTATGAAAATGCTATTTTATTTTATAGTAAAAACTTAGCTAAAATAATAAAAAATGATTTTGAAAAAACTAGAAATTTATCTAGAGAAGTAACATATAGAAATTATAAAGATTATTCTATTTTTTATAGATTTTTAGGAAAAATACTTAAATTAGTAGCCCCTTTGATGTAGGAGAATTTTATGAAAACAATTATGATGAATATGGTCAGAATTTTTAATGGAAGCAAAGTATTGGTTCTCGATAAAAAGAAAAAATATGGCTGGGAAGGATTAACATTTCCCGGGGGAAAAGTTGAACCTTTTGAATCTTTTAATAATTCTGCAATTAGAGAAATAAAAGAAGAAACTAATTTAGATATAAAAGATTTAGAATTTAACGGTTTTATTCAGTGGTATGGTAAGAATCCTGATGAGAGATATGTTGGCCTTTTATATACAGCACATGGATTTGATGGAAAGTTAATATCAGAAAATATAGAAGGAAATTTATTTTTTGAAGATTACGAAGAATTTAAGGCAATGGAAGGACATTCTGATTCAATGGAATATATTTTAAAAATATATGATGGAATGTATAAAGAAATATCTTTGATATATGATGAAAAAAATGTTTTAATTGAAAGGGAATTTATAAAATGAGGATAAATACGAAAAAATTAAATGAAAAATTATTAACTTTTACTTATCCTCAAGAGATAAAATTTATTAATTCAGAAACATTTTATATAAAAAATATTATATATTCTGGTGAAATACGTAATGTTTATAATATCTTTTATGAAAATATAAAAGAGTTTTTTATTAATGATGGAAAAGTATTTATTTTAGAATTAAATTTTAATGAAAATCTTAACTTTTCAGAACAAGGTTATAAATTAATTGTAAAAGAAAATAAAATTTTAGTTGAATATAAAAATGAAATTGGGATTATATATGCTTTGATGAAGTTAAATAACATTATAAAAATAAATAAGTCTTTATTTGAATTTGAAATTATAGATTATCCAAGATTATCAGAAAGAAGAATTTTACTTGATATTGGTAGAAAGTATTTTACAAAGGATTGGATACTTAATTTAATATTTGAAATGTCAAAATTAAAATTGAACACATTAATGTTACATTTTTCAGAAAATAGAGGGTTTAGAATTGAATCAGAATTTGATCCTAGTATTGTTTCAAAAGATGGTTTTCTAACAAAGAAAGATATAAGAGAAATCATCGATTACGCTAAAAATAAAAATATTTCAATAATTCCAAGTTTAGATACTCCAGGTCATGTTGAACATATTCTTAAAATTCATCCAGAATTAGGACAAATTGATATTAATGGAAAAAATAGTAAATATTCTTTTGATATAACTAGAAAATCAGTTTTAGAATATATTAAAAATCTATATTTAGAATTTATGGAATTATTTAATAATTCAAAATATTTTCATATAGGATTTGATGAATACATGGATTTTAAAAGTGAACAATTTAAAAATAAATATCAAAAAATATTAGAAGAAAATTCTAAGATAAATGGATTTTCAAGTTGGACAGATTCAATAAATTTATATTTAAATGAAATTAGTAAACTAATGATAGAAAATAATTTTATTCCAAGAATATGGAATGATTGTTTACATTATGGAGAAAATACATCAAATATATTTTCGAATAAACTTGAAAATAGGATAGGAGTAGATTATTGGTGTAATATTCCATGGGATGATAATGTTGTTAATATTTCTTACTTATTGGATAGGGGTTATAATGAAATATACAATTCAAATTCAAGCTTTTTTTATTATGTTTTAAGAGAAGAAATGCCGAAAGATGGTAGAAAACAAAATTCATGGGATTACTTTAATCAATATCAAAGAATATATAATATTTGGAGTCCTGGAGTTTTCTTTGGTGAAAATATTGATAATGAAGATAATAGGATTAAAGGTGCTTCTATATCAATTTGGTGTGATAATCAAAATCTAGTAAGTCAAGATATTATTTTTGAGGATATAAAAAAAGAGTTAAGAGCATTTGCTGCTAAAACGTGGAATTATAAAATAAATGAGAATATAGATATTGAAAAATATTTTGAAAATTTAAGAATTGTAGAATAATTATAAACTAAAAGCGGTTATGATATAAAAAACATGGTACTGTTGCAAAATAACATTTTTAGTTATTTTGCAACAGCCATATGCAAGTTATAACTTTTTATTTTATTGTACATTTATATTATTTATAACATTTTCATAAGCTTCTATTGAAATAGATGGATTCCATGTGTAACCTGCATTTTTATTTGAATTTATATAATCTTGTTTGTCTTTTTTATATTCTTTAATTTGGAACTTTAAGGCATCTAAACTTATCTTAAAATTATTCTTTTTTTCTAAATTAGGTATTAATGAATTTATATAATTAATACTTAAGTTTGGTTTTTCTTCAAAAACTGAAGCATAATTTAATGAATCATAAAACTTACCTATAATTTGTAAGCCTGATCCGGCAGTTCCATTTGGTATTTTTTCTAATTCTGTAACAAATTTATTTATATTTTCTTTTTCTAAGTTAGATAAACTAGAATTTTTTTCATTTTCTTTGCTATTGTTTTCTTTTTTTGATAATTCGTATAAGCTATTTACTAATTTTTCCAAATTATTAATATTTTTTTCGTTAGTAAATTTAGCACCTGCATCTTCATGTGATTTTTTATATTCACTAGGATTACTTTTGAACTTTTTGATATTTTCAAAAAGTAAAGAAATAGTCATATTTAAATCTGATTTTTTTTCTGAATTTTCATAAAGCTTATTAACATAATTAATTGTTTCATCAGAGTAATCTTGAAGATTTAATGACTCATCCAATAGCTTAACTGCTCTTAAAGATGAACCTGTTGTTCCGTGTGGGAATTTAATTAAATTTTGAAACCATTTATTTAATATATCCTTGTTGATTTCTTTTTTAGTTTCAATCAAAGTCTCTTTTTTAGTTTCTATTTTTTCGACTAATTTTGTATTGTTTTTAGCATTTGTTGAACAAGCAGTAACTATTAAAGAGATAGATAGTAATGCTATAATTTTTTTTATATTACTTTTCATATTACTTCCTTTTTTATTTTAATTTGTGATATTATTTTTTGAATCATGTTTTATTTCTTTCCATTCAACATTGTCCTTAAATAGGACATATGCATTAATTGGTATCCACGATGCTAAAAATACACCAAAAAATAATATTCCTTTCCACATAGGAATAATTTTTTTGCCATTAAGTGCTAAAATAATAATTGCAAATAATGAAGGACCAAAAACCATCCCAATAATATTATACCCTAAAATTGAAAACCCAACAATTGAAGTTGTTTTCATAGAAATAAATAATGTTCCTATAATCATTGATAATAAACTAATATTACTAATATAATTTGCAACTAACATGGCATATGTATCTAAAAAATGTATTCCTTTACCGGAAAATAATGATTTTAACACTGCTTTTGAATTAGCTATAAATCCTTGTTTTAATCCAAGTTGCCATCTAATTCTTTGATGCCATGAAGCTATAAATGAGTTTGGTTGTTCATCATAAAAAATCGCCTTTTCTGTATAACCAATTTTTTCACCTTGAAGAGTTGTCAAAACTGTAAATTCCAAATCTTCTGTTATTGTTTTAGTATTCCACCCACCTAATGATTTTATTACTTTTTTTGTAACCATAAATCCACAACCTATAATCATATTATTTAACTTTAGAGCAGTTCTAGGTTTATTGTAAAAAGTACTTATCATATAGTGATATAAGGTATATGAGCCTGATGTAAAAGATTCATATGGGTTTTTCGAATCTCTAAATCCTTGAGATGCTGAAAATCCATATTCAATTTGTTTATTCATTTCTAACAGAAAATTTTTATCGACGATATTATCGGCATCAAATATTACATAAGCATCATGATTTTCTTTATTTATTAAATAATTAAACAATTGATGTAAAACATCTCCTTTATTTTTTATGGGATATACAACATCAAAAATTCTAGCTCCATTATTAATAGCGACTTCTCTGGTATTATCAGTACAATTATTAGGTGCTATAATAATTTCGTATTTATCTTTTGGATAATTCAAATTTTTTAATGAATTAATTAAATTAGGGAGCACAAATTCCTCATTTCTAGCAGCAATTAAAATAGCAAATTTATTGTATTTATCAACATCAGGTATATTTTCTATTTTTTTAAAATAATGTAGCCCTATAAAAAATTGATATAGAGAATATGGTATTAATATAGAACTCAAAATAATCATCAAATAAGTTATAATTTTTAAAAACATTTTTCACCATCCTTTTCGTAAATTATACCATATAGAAAATATATTTAGTATTACAATTAAGTAAAAAAATTTGACAATTATTTATAAAATGTTTATACTAATAAAGTAATTACTGCTATAAAGTAGTTAAACATACGGAAGAGGCTCAGTGGTAAGGCTAGGTACCCAAAATCTTCGATTTTGATCTCATCAGCATTGCAAGACCATAAAATAAAATGTTTAATAAGGTAATTACTGCTATAAAGTAATTTAACATGCGGAAGTGGCTCAGTGGTAGAGCATCGCCTTGCCAAGGCGAGGGTCGCGAGTTCGAATCTCGTTTTCCGCTCCAATCTAAATCAGGATAATCCTGATTTTTTTTTACAATTTATAAAAAATGTTGAGAATTTTATTAATTTATAATAACATTATAAGTAAGATAAATACTTGGAGGGATAAAATGGATAGAAGACCAAATTTAAAGAGAAAAAATGATACCATGCTTAATTATATTATGATAGCATTAATTGTAATATTGATATTATGTTTCATAGTCTATATTGTATCAGCTATTTTTGGTGGAAAAGATAATACAAAGAAAAATGATGTAAAAATAGCAACTATAGAAACTAAAACGGAAAGCAAGACTTTACAAACCTTAAAAGAAACTTTAAAAGAATCTAATAAAGAAACAAATAAAGAAACAAATAAAGAAACAAATAAGGAAACAAATAAGGAAACAAATAAGGAAACAAATAAGGAAACAAATAAGGAATCTGTAAAAGAAACAAATAAAGAAACAAATAAGGAAACATTGAGAGAAAATAATGTGCGAGATAATGGTCAAAGAAGTGGAAATAGAAATGCTGAAAATCCTTATGCAGCAACAGCTTCAGATGAAAGGATTAAAAATGCTAGTGAATCGGAACTTGTAGATATGATCATTAGAGGGGATTTAGGATACGGAGCAGAAAGACAGGAAATTTTAAAGAAAAACGGTCTAGATGTTGATTATATTAACAATCTTGTAAATCAAAGATTAAGAGAATTAGGATATTAAATAAGATATAATTCTTAAACAAAATATCATAGGATTAGGGGATAGATTTTTCTATCCTCATTTATTTTAAAAAACATTTTACTTTAAATATTTTTGTATTTTTAATATAATAAATTAGATAGGAATATAAGGAGAAATTATGGATATAGTTAATCCATCAATTCTTTCTGGATTTATGGAATTATTACCAGATGAACAGAAATTATTTGATGAAATTAAATTGACAATTGAAAAAAATTTTATTAAATATGGATTTGTAAATTTAGATACACCTCTTATAGAGAAAGAAGAAATTTTATTATCTAAAGGAGGCGGGGAAACTTCAAAACAAATTTATAGAATTGATAAAGAAAGTACACCTCAAGCTTTGAGATTTGATTTAACTGTAAGCTTAGCTAGATATGTTGCAATGCATGCAAATGAATTAAATTTTCCATTTAGAAGATATCAAATTGGAAAAGTTTACAGAGGTGAAAGGAATCAAAAAGGTAGATATAGAGAATTTTACCAATGTGATATTGATATAATTGGTAATGAAAAATTAGATATTGTTAATGATGGGGAAATTCCATCAGTTATTTATAATATATTTAGTGATTTAGGATTAGGAGAAGTAACTTTTAGAGTAAATAATCGTAAATTGCTAAATGGATATTTAGAGTCAATTTCTGTATCAGATTTTGAATCTATAATGAGAACAATTGATAAATTACCTAAAATTGGAATTGAAAAAACAAAGTTAGAATTAGAAAAATTTGGATTAAATTCATTACAAATCACTCAAATTTTTGATTTTATTAATTTGACTGAATTAGAAAATACAGAGATATTAGATAAATTATTAAAGATTGAAATAAGTAATGATTCATATTCTGAAGGACTGGGAGAATTAGTTAAAGTATATGAATATATGAAAATGTTTGGAATTCCAGAAAAAAATATTAAAATAGATTTGACAATTACAAGAGGGTTAGATTATTACACTGGTACGGTATTTGAGACATTCCTAAATGGATATGAATCAATAGGATCTGTATGTAGTGGTGGAAGATATGATAATCTTGCAAGTAATTTTACTAAGCAGAAGTATCCAGGAATAGGACTTTCTATTGGATTGACTAGATTGTTTTACCAATTAAATGAGTCAAAACTATTGAAGAAGCAGGAGAAAACTGTCAGTCACAATATTTTAGTAATTCCTATGAATGAAGAAGTTCTTGATTATTCCATTGAAGTTGTTAATTTGCTAAGAAATAATGACATAAATTCTCAAATATACTTAGAAACAGTAAAAACAAAGAAAAAATTTAATTATGCAGATAAAATGGGCATAAAAAATACAATTATTATTGGGGAAACTGAAAAACAAAATAATACTGTTAGCTTGAAAAATTTTGATAATGGTAATCAAGAAGAATTAAAATTAGAAAATTTAGTCGAAATATTAAATGGGGGAAAATATGAAAATTAAATTTCCAGATGGAAGTATTAAAGATTTTGAACAAAATGCAAGTTTATTAGATATTGCCAAATCAATATCTGAAGGATTAGCACGTTCAGTAGAAGGGGCTATTGTAAATGGTGGTACTTTAATGGGGTTACAAGAAACGTTAAAAGAAGATAGTGAAGTAAATTTCTTTAAATATGATACAAAAGAAGGAAAACATTTATTTTGGCATACTTCTTCACACTTAATGGCTGCAGCTATTGAAAAATTATTTCCAGGTACATTATTTGCTATTGGACCAGCAATCGACAATGGATTTTACTATGATATAGATAGTGAACATCAATTTACTCCTGAAGATTTAGGTAAAATTGAAGAAGAAATGTTAAAAATTGCTAAAGAAAAACATAATGTAATAAGAGAAGATATTTCAAGAGAAGAAGCGTTGAAATATTTTGAAGAAAAAGGTGATAAATATAAAGTTGAGTTAATTAATGACTTGCCTGAAGATGCACCACTTTCATTATATAAATTAGGAGATTTTACTGATTTATGTAAAGGTCCACACATTCAAAACACAAAAGAAATTAAAGCGGTAAAATTATTATCAATTGCAGGAGCATACTGGAGAGGTGATGTTAACAATAAAATGCTTCAAAGAATTTATGGTATAACATTTAAGAAACAAGCTGAATTAGATGAATACTTAAATATGATTGAAGAAGCAAAGAAAAGAGATCATAGAGTTTTAGGTAAACAAATGAACTTATATATGATTTCTGAAGAAGGTCCAGGATTTCCATTTTATTTACCAAACGGTATGATATTAAAAAATAGTTTGGAAAGATATTTAAAATCATTAATGGATAGAGCTGGATACGGACAAATTCAAACACCTATGATCTTAAATGAAGAATTATGGCATAGATCAGGACACTGGGATCACTATAAAGACAATATGTATTTTACAAAGATTGATGATGAAAATTATGCCATCAAACCAATGAACTGTCCAGGCGCAATTTTGGTTTACAAATCACAACCTCATTCATATAGAGATTTACCAATAAGATTATCAGAATTAGGACATGTTCATAGACATGAATTATCAGGTGCATTACACGGGCTATTTAGAGTAAGAGCATTTACACAAGATGATGCCCACTTATTTGTAACAAAAGATCAAATCAAAACTGAAATTAAAAATATAATGAAATTGGCTGATGAAATATATACTAAATTTGGTTTTGAATATAAGGTATTTATTTCAACAAGACCGGAAGACTTTATGGGAGATCCTGAAGTATGGGATGTAGCAGAACAAGCATTAATTTCTACAGTAGAAGAATTGAATTTACCTTATGAGTTAAATGAAGGTGATGGCGCATTCTATGGACCAAAGATTGATATTCAATTATTTGATTCACTAAAGAGAGCATGGCAATGTGGAACAGTTCAGTTAGACTTCCAAATGCCTGAAAGATTTGATATTCACTATGTTGATGAACATGGTGAAAAAGTAAGACCTGTTATGGTTCACAGAGCTTTATATGGTTCATTAGAAAGATTTATCGGTATTTTAATTGAACATTATGCTGGACATTTCCCATTATGGTTAGCTCCAGTACATGCAACATTTATTCCTGTAAGTTTGGATGTTCATGGCGAAAAAGTAAAAGAAATTTACAATAGATTCTTAGAAAAAGGATTAAGAGTTGAATTAGATGATAGAAACGAATCAATGGGTAAGAAAATAAGAGATTCACAAACATCTAAAGTTCCATATCAATTAGTAATTGGTGACAATGAATTGAAAAATTATACAGTGTCAGTAAGAAAATATGGAGAAACAAAATCAGTTGATATTGATTTAGAACAATTCTTAAATCAAATGGTTGAAGATTTTGAACAAAGAAAATAATTGACATTTGTATTTAAGTATTGTATACTTATCTAGTAATGAAGAAGAGTACCTACTCTCACCTAATCATATTGTGAATTAGGTTAACTAAATTAATGATTATTAATGTAGTAGCGTAGGTATTTCTATGCTACTATTTTTATTATAAATTAAAACTTATATACTTTAGGAGGTATGTTATTAAAGAACTTCAAATAAACAATCAAATTCGTTTTCCAAAAGTTAGATTGATCGATGTTGATGGAGAACAATTAGGTATGTTTACTTCAGCAGATGCACAAAAAAGAGCCGATGAACAAGGATTAGATTTGGTGTTATTATCACCTAATGCAAATCCACCTGTTTGCAGAATTATGGATTATAGTAAATTCAAATATGAGCAAATAAAAAAACAAAAAGAAGCTAAAAAAAATGCTAAAACTGTTAACGTTCAAGAGATAAGATTGTCTCCAACAATCCAACAACATGATTTAGAAATAAAAGCAAAAAATGCAAGTAAAATCATTAAAAAAGAGGATAAAGTTAAAGTAAGTATTAGATTTAGAGGAAGAGAAATGGCTCACAAAGATTTAGGTAAAGAAGTTTTGGATAAATTCTTTGAACTTGTAAGTGATATTGCTCAAATATCAAGTAAACCTAAAATGGAAGGCCGTAGCATGCAGATGATAATAGAACCAAAATCAGAATAAGGAGGAACGTTGTATGCCAAAAATGAAAACACACAGAGGTTCAGCAAAAAGATTTAAGAGAACTGGATCAGGAAAATTAAAAAGATTTAAAGCTTATAAGAGTCATATAACAGCTAAAAAATCACCAAAAAGAATAAGAAACTTAAGAAAATCTACATTAGTAAGTAGTGCAGATATGAAGAGAATTGGACAAATGATTCCTTAGGAGGTAAAAGATGGCAAGAGTAAAACGTGCAGTAAATTCAAAGAAAAATCATAAAAAATACTTAAAATTAGCTAAGGGATACTTTGGTGGAAAATCAAGATTATTCAGAACAGCTAAACAAGCAGTAATGAAATCATTACAATATGCTTATATTGGTAGAAAAAATAGAAAAAGAGATTTTAGACAATTATGGATTGCAAGAATCAACGCAGCTTCAAGAGCAAATGGTTTAAGCTATTCAAAATTTATGGGTGGATTAAAGAAAGCTAATATCGATATCAATAGAAAAATGTTATCAGAAATAGCTATTAATGATCCTCAAGCATTTGCAAAATTAGTTGAAACAGCTAAAAATGCTTAATTAAATGAAATATTAAATTACTACTACTGCTAATGGGTAGTAGTTTTTTTTATTTGTGATATAATAATTTTGTAATTCAAAATTGAGGGGATATATGAAAGTTAAAAATTTTTTAAGTAATATATTTAAGGCTAAAAATGCAACAAGATTTATCTTAAATATGTATATTTTAATAATTATAATAGGTGCATTTATTTTGATGCTTCCAATATCATCAAATTCAGGAAATTTCACATCATTAATGGATGCATTATTTACAACTGTTTCTGCAATATGTGTTACAGGATTAACTACTGTAACTACTGCAACACATTGGTCAGTTATAGGTAAGTTTGTAATTATTATACTTATACAACTTGGTGGATTGGGTATAATGACTGCTGCATCCATAATATCATTGATTTTTAATAAGAAAATGTCTATTTCAGATCGACTTCATTTGTCAGAAGAAAAAAATACTGTTTCTATTCAAGGAATTATAAGATTGATTAAATTTATAATCTACTCAACATTTATAATTGAAGCTGTAGGCGCAATATTTTTTATGTTTACTTTTATTCCTGAATATGGATTAATTAAAGGTGTTGCATATAGTTTTTTTCATTCAATTTCAGCATTTTGTAATGCAGGTTTTGATATAATAGGATCAGAAAGTTTAACAAAATATGCTTTGAATGTAAATGTATCTTTGGTAATATCTGTATTGATAATTGTAGGTGGTATAGGATATAAAGTTATAACAGAATTATTAGAAAAAAAACTTAATTTCAAGAAATATACTTTGCATACTAAACTTGTAATAATAATGACTATTTCACTATTAATATTTCCAACTATTTTTTTCATGATTGTAGAATGGAATAATCCTGAGACTTTAGGACAATATGGATTTTTTGGAAAGTTATTAGTATCATTTTTTGAATCTACAACATTAAGAACAGCAGGATTTTTTACAACTAATCAGAAAATGTACTCAAATGCATCATCATTAATAATGATATTAATGATGTTTATTGGTGGTTCTCCAGCTGGTACTGCAGGTGGATTTAAGACTACTAGTTTTGCAAGTATGTTTTTAATTACTAAATCAAACGTTAAACAAGAAAAAAATATAGTTGTATTTAAGCGAACAATTTCATCTCAAATAACTAAAAAAATTATTACTTTATTTACAATATCTATTGCATGGATATTTACAATTACAATACTAATGTCCATAACAGATTCATCTAAAGATTTTATTGATGTTTTATATGAAATATTATCAGCATATGGTACAGTTGGTTTGACTAGAGGAATAACACCAGATTTATCAGCTTTAGGTAAAATATTCATAATGGCAACTATGATTTTCGGTAAAATAGGACCTATATCTATGATATACGCATTTATAGGAAAGTCTAAACCAAAAACATTTAAAGAACAAGAAGAAAATATTTTAATTGGATAGGAGAAAATATATGAAACAATACGCAGTTATTGGATTAGGAAGATTTGGAACTTCAGTTGCTACGACTTTACATGAGTTAGGACATGAAGTTGTAGTAGTAGATGAAAATGAAGATAATATAAATGAATTAGGTGATTATTGTACACATGGATTAATTGGTGATTCTACACAAATGGATGTACTAAGAGCTGCCGGAATTAAAGAAGTGGACTCAGTAATTATTGCTATAACAAATTTTGAAACATCAATTATGACAGCTTTGCTATGCAAGGAGTTAGGTGCAAGAAATGTAATAGCAAAGGCTAGAAATGATAGTCATGCCAAGATTTTAGAAAGAATAGGTGTTGATAATGTAATCATCCCTGAAAAAGATATGGGTAAAAAATTAGCTCACAATTTATCTTCAAAGAATGTTGTTGATATTATAACACTTTCTTCAAATTATGATATTGTAGAAATGAAAGCACCAGAATCATGGCAAGGAAGCACAATCGCACAATTAGATATTAGAAAACATTATGGATTAAATATATTAGGTGTAAATAGGGATGGAGAATTTGTTGGTAACCCAAGTCCATCAATGGATTTGAAGCCTGGAGATCGTTTAATCATTATGGGATCAACAAATGAAATATCTAAAATTGAAAATATAGAATAGCAAAAAAAATATCTTATGTGTTTTTCATCACTTAAGATATTTGTTTTTTTAATTATAATATCTATGTGATCATTTATGTCATATAGTAGAAAGAGTATGTATGTATGAAAAAATAACAAGTTCAAATAGTAATTTCATAAAAGAAATTAAGAAACTTAGACAAAAAAAATATAGACAAAAATTAAATAAATTTATTATAGAATCTAAAAAATTAATTTTAGAAGCTATTTCATCAGGTTATGAAGTAGAAAATATTTTTGTAGTGGAAGGTAAATCTTCTTTATTTGATGATGAAATTTATGTTTCTGAAAAATTATTTGATGCTATTACTAGCATGGTTAATCCTGATGGTTATTTAGCTATAGTGAAAATTAAAAAAAATAAATTATTAACTGATAAAGTATTGATTTTGGATAATATTCAAGATCCTGGAAATATGGGGACTTTAATAAGATCGGCAGAAGCTTTTGGATTTAATACAATAGTTTCAATAAATTCAGTAGATTTTTATAATGAAAAAGTTTTAAGAGCGACTATGGGATCAGGTTTCAGACTTAATTTAATTGATACTAATTACAAATTTTTAGAAAATATGAAGGATTACACGATTTACATTGCAGATATGGATGGTTATGATTATAGGAAATCAATTCCATCAAAAAAAATTGCTATTGTAATAGGAAATGAAGGGAATGGTATTTCAGATAATATATTGAGTTTCAATCATGAATTGATAAAAATTCCAATGTTGGGAAAAATCGAATCATTGAATGCTGGGGTAAGTGGCTCGATATTAATGTCTAATTTTATAGAGGTATAATTGATATTAAAATTTGAAAATGTTGCAAAAAAATTTAATAATTCAAATAATAATTTTGAATTGAGAAATATTTCTTTTGAACTTAAAGAAAAAGAAGTTTTAGGGATAATAGGTAAAAATGGTGCAGGGAAAAGTACCATTCTTAAAATGGCTAATAGCCTTGTTAAGAAAGATTCTGGAAAAATATTTTACGGAGATAAATCTTTAGATGAGATGAGTTCTCATCAAATTCGAGAAATGAATAAAGATGTAGTCTATATTTTTCAAGATGCAAATCTTTTAGATAATAAAACTGTTTATTATCATTTGAAATTGGTTTATAAGTTAAGTAATCAAAAAGTTGATGATCAAAAGATTGATGAAATATTAAGATTTATGCAAATAGAAGAGTTGAAATATTCTTATTGTATTTATTTGAGTGGTGGACAAAAGCAAAAAGTTGCAATTGCCATGGCTATTTTACAAAAGCCGAAAGTACTTCTTTGTGATGAAATAAGTGCATCGCTTGATACAAATTCTGAAAGAGAAATTTTTACTTTATTAAATAAGATAATAGTAAATTCAGATATTTCAATACTTTTAATATCGCATAATTTAAATATACTTAAAAACTTTTGTGATAGAATTTTACTCCTAGAAGATGGAAAAATAAATACCAGCATTATACCTAAAAAAAATGATGAAACATTCACCGATAACTATTTTGAAAATATTAAGGAGTATCTAAATGCTTGAGTTACTTATAGAAAATAGAGAAGCTATTTTTAAGGCATTTATAGAAACTAATATCATGATGGCAGTTACGGTTGTGTTATCGTTATTAATTTCTATACCGATGGGCACATTATTATATGCCTTAAATAAAGACTTTTTAATAAAAAACAAAGTTATATATGAAATTTTAAGTTTTATATTAAATACTCTAAGATCAGTACCATTTTTACTATTTATATTTGTATTGATACCAGTTAATAGATTTTTCTTTCAAACATCTTATGGTGTTATTTCAGCAATAATTCCGTTAACATTGGTAACGATAAGTATTTACACAAGATTTGTCGAACAAGCATATATAAATTTAAATCAAAATATAATAGATCGTGCGTTGAGCATGGGAGCGAATAAATTCCAAATTATTTATTATTTTTTATTTCCATCAATACATAGTGATTTGATTTTATCATTTACTTCTGTAATAATGAGTACATTGTCGTATTCAACAGTTATGGGAGTAATTGGAGCTGGCGGATTAGGAGATTATGCATTTAGATATGGATATCAAGAATATAACTATGAATTAATGTATCTTATAATAATAATTTTTGTATTATATGTATTTTTAATTCAAAGTTTAGGATATTTTATTGTGAAGAAAGTAAACAAATATAAGGAGAAGTATTAATGAAAAAAATATTAGCATTATTATTAGTTTTTTCAGCATTACTAGTTGGTTGTGCAGGAAATACTAAAAAAGAAACAAAAAAAGAAGTTAAAAAAGAAATGGAAGCAATTAAGGTTGCTGCTCATACAAACCCAATGACAACAATGTTAAAATTAATTGAACCTGATTTAAAAGAAAAAGGTTATAAATTAGAATTAGTATCAGTAACAGATAATGTACAAGCAAATGTTGCATTAAATAATAAAGAAGTTGATGCAAATTTCTTTCAACAT
This sequence comes from Helcococcus bovis, assembly GCF_046035835.1. Taxonomy (NCBI): domain Bacteria; kingdom Bacillati; phylum Bacillota; class Tissierellia; order Tissierellales; family Peptoniphilaceae; genus Helcococcus; species Helcococcus bovis. The sequence continues at coordinate 35,366 of NZ_JBFNGB010000008.1, read as the reverse complement.
GAACCATTTATGGCTCAATTTAATGATAAGAACAAAGCTAATTTAGTAAAAGTTACACCAGTTTACAATGCATTAGTTGCTTTTTATTCAAAAACAGCAAAATCTTTAGATGAATTAAAAGATGGCGCAGTTGTAGCGATTCCAAATGATCCAACAAACAAAGCAAGAGCATTAAGATTATTAGCTTCTTCAAAATTGATTGAATTAAAAGATCCAAATAGCTATAAAGTAACTGTAGAAGATGTAGTAAAAAATCCTAAAAACTTACAATTTAAGGAATGGGGATTATTAAACTTAAATGAAGCCTATCAAGAATCTGATTTGACATTTAACTACCCAACATATATTGAAGCATTAAAATTAAAACCATTAGAAAATGGTTTAATTTTAGAGCCAGAAGCTGATAAGACATTTGCAATTATAATTGCAGCAAGAGAAGATAATAAAGAGTCTGAAAAAATAAAAGTATTAAAAGAATTAATGAATGGTGAAAAAATTAAGAACTTTATAGATCAAAAATTAAAAGGACATGCAAGAGTAGCGTTTTAATGATTATATTTAAAAATCTGCCGTAAGATAAATTTTTAATTTATTTTGGTTCTTTGTTAAATACCCATAGGGCACAAGTAGTGAAGGTGAATTTTATTCACCAACACTATTTATTGTAGAGCCTTTATTTTGCGGCAGATTTTCTATATTAGAAGTAATATTCAAATTCATATACTTTTTATTAAAATATTTTGTAAATTAGTAGAATTTTGGTATAATGTAGACTGTTAAAAAAATAAGAAAAGAGGTGTGTATGAAAAAAGTTTCTTTTGATAATGAAAAATATATCAAAATGCAGTCAGAAAAGATTCTAGAAAGAATTAGCAAATTTGATAATAAGCTATATTTAGAATTTGGTGGAAAATTATTTGATGATGCTCACGCGTCAAGAGTTTTGCCAGGATTTAAGGTGGATACTAAATTACAAATGTTATTGCAACTTAAAGATAAAGCAGAAGTTGTAATAGTTGTAAACGCTAATGATATTCAAAGTAATAAATTAAGAGGTGATTTAGAAATTGGATATGATAGTGAAGTTTTAAGATTAATAGACTCATTTAACAGTGTTGATCTTTATGTTTCATCTGTAATGATTAATCAATTTGCTAACCAACCAAATGCTATTAAATTTAGAAACTACTTGGATAAAATGAATATTAAATCCTATGTTTCATATACAATTGAGGGATATCCTAATAATAGCTCTTTAATAGTAAGCGATGAAGGATTTGGTAAAAATGAATATATAGAGACTACAAGACCTTTGGTAGTTGTGACAGCTCCCGGACCAGGCAGTGGAAAGTTAGCTACATGTATGTCTCAAATGTATCATGAATATAAAAATGGAGTTAAAGCAGGATATGCAAAATTTGAAACTTTTCCTGTTTGGAATCTACCATTAAAACATCCGGTAAATATTGCTTATGAAGCTGCAACAGCGGACTTAAATGATGTTAATATGATAGATCCATTCCATTTGGAAGCATACGATGAAACAACAATAAATTATAATAGAGATGTAGAAGCATTTCCAATTTTACAATCTATGTTTAATAAGATAATGGGAGAATGTCCATATAAATCACCAACAGATATGGGTGTAAATATGGTTGGATACTGTATAAGTGATGATGATGGTGTTATTGCGGCAAGTAAAGAAGAAGTTATTAGAAGATACTATGATAGCTTATGCGATTTAAAAATTGGTAAAATAAAAGAAAATGTTGTACAAAAAATAGATATTTTAATGACACAATTAAATATCAAACCTGAAGATAGAGATGTTGTAATTCAATCCAGAAATAAATCAGAGCAAAATAATACTTCAGCTTTTGCTATAAAATTACCAAATAATCAAATTGTAACTGGAAAGACAACAGAATTATTGGATGCTTCTTCAGCATGCTTATTAAATGCGTTAAAATCTTTAGCTAATATAAATGATGAAATTCCTTTAATTTCACCTCATATACTGGAACCTATTACAGAATTAAAGTATAATATAATGAAAGAGGATGGAGTTAAATTACATCTTGATGAAGTATTGATTGCTTTAGCAATGTCAGCTACAACAAATCCTGTTTCACATTTAGCTATGGAACAATTGGAAAAATTGAAAAGTTGTGAAGCTCACTCTACTATAATGTTAGAATCTAATGATAAAACGATATTAAGAAAATTAGGATTACATTTTACTTCAGACCCCAAATTTAGATCGAAAGGTTTATATAGGAATTATTAATGGAAAAATATAGTAATATTAAAGTTATTGCAAATCCTCAGTCAGGTAAATCTGATGGTAAAGATTTTGAAGAAATAATAAAAGAACAATTAAGTGAATATTATGAAACTGTTGATTTTGAATTTACAAAAGAGGCTGGTGATGCTACTAAAATAGCGGAGAAAGCATGTGAAGATAATTATCATTCAATTTGCTCTTTTGGAGGAGATGGTACTTTGTCAGAAGTTATCGAAGGTATGGTGAATCATAATAATTCTCCAAAATTAGTAATATTTCCGGCTGGTACAGGTAATATAATGTCTAAATCACTTAAAATTGGACAAAATAAAAAAAATGTTATTGAGTCAATAGACTTTACTAAAACTAAAAAAATAGATATAGGCAAAGCGGGAAATAAAGTATTTAGCTTTGCTTTAAGTATTGGTCAAATTCCAGAAGCTCTTAATGAAGTTACAAACGAAGAAAAAGAAAAGAATGGTTTTTTTGCGTATATTTCAAATTTAGCTAAAAAACTTATTGGAAATGCAGAAACACATGACTTAAGAGTAATTGTAGATGGCAAAGAGTATGAAGGTAAGGTAGATCATTTATTTATTTTAGTCTCAAATAAATTTGGAAATTTAAATGTTCCAAATAAAGAATCGTCAATTGATGATGGATACCTAAATGTATACATTTTAAAAGAGGAAGCCATACTTGAAAAAGTAAGAGTTGGAATTGAGGTTATTATAGGTAATTTACTAGATAATGAAAATGTAGAATATATGAAGGGAAAACATATAAGGATAGAATCCATAGACTCGGAAGATGTTTATGTAGATTTAGATGGAGATAAAGGACCGAAATTGCCATTAGATGTATCTATTTTGAATAAAAACATAGAAGTATTTACTGGGAAAAAATATAAAGAATAAAGTTAATTAAAAAAAAGCTATTGCAATTTAAGGTGACCCCAAAAAGTTGGACCTAAAATCCAACTTTAAGTAGGTCAGTTCAATTTGCGATAGCTTTTTTTCTTTAATTATGAAATTAAGTAATTAAAATTAAGTAGAATGAATTTATTTTTAATATGTTTCATTTTTATGAAATATTAACAAATTTTTTTATTTTAATTTTGTAAACTTTTTCATTAAAAGTATTGTTAAAATTTATTTTAATTTTATTGAATACTTGAAATTTTAGGAGTATAATCAATAATGAATATTTGAACAATACAAGCTCAAAGGAGTTCTTGTATTTTTTGTGTTTAAAATTCACAAAAAATAAAAATATAGAAAGGGGAATAAATGAAGAAAAAAATCAGATATTTTTTGATATTTGTTGCGATTCTTTCTTTAGCAGGTAGTTTTTTAGTTGGTTCACATCATGGTGGACACGAATTAAAAGATGCGATGAAGGAAGCTGTTTTACATGAAATTGATAAGATAAGTTTATTTGGAATAATAAATGTAAATCCTTCTGTAATATCTGCAATAACTGTTACTGGGATTATATTTATATTTTCACTTATAGTAAGAATATTTGTGATTCCTAAATTTAAGAGAGTTCCAGGCAAATTTCAATTAATATTAGAAGAAGTTGTAATGACATTTAAGAATCTTGCAATTTCAAATAGTCCGCATAAATATAAATTGTTGTCAAGATATATATTTGCAGCAGGAATTTACATATTTATAGGTACGTTATTTGAACTTTCAGGGATTCAAGTAATTTCTATTAAGGGAAATTCTGTCACATTACCAGCTCCACTTTCAGACTTGAATGCAGCGATTGCAATGGGTTGTTTATCATACTTATTTATTATGTCTGGAGGATTAACATCAAATGGATTTAAGGGAGTTCTAAAAACATTAAAAGACTTTTCACTTCCAGTATCTATGAGTTTTAGATTATTTGGGGCATTGATAAGTGGGTTATTAGTAATGGATTTAGTATATCATTCATTATTCTTAAGTATTGGTTTACCAGTAATTGTAGCTGTAATGTTTACATTGTTACATGCGGTAATTCAGGCTTACGTTTTAACATTATTAACATCAATTTATTATGGAGAAGTATCAGAAAGACATGTTGAACATGTTGAAAATTAAATTAAATATTCAAGGAGAAATAAATGAAAAAATCAAATAAATTAGCAGCATTATTATTAGCTGTAATGGTAGTATCAAGTTTTATGTTTTTTGGTGGAGTAGCAAGTGCTGCAAATAATGAACAAGTACCAAATACATCTTTAGTAGAATCATCACAAGTTTATGGTTCAATCGGATCAAAAGCTTTAGCAGCTGGTGTTGCTATTGGTTTAGCTTGTTTAGGTGGTGGTATCGGTATGGGGTTAGCTATTGCTAAATCTGCAGATGGTATATCAAGACAACCGGAAGCTGAAGGAAAAATAAGATCAGCATTGATGATCGGTTTGGTATTCGTTGAAACTGTTGTAATCTATGCGTTAATCGTTTCAATATTAGTAATATTTGTATTATAGAAAATTTTGGAGGTGAAAAATGCTAGGAATTAACTGGCAAGATATTTTACTTCATGTTTTCAACTTTGCATTACTTGCAATTTTATTAAATGAATTACTATTTAATCCTATTAGTGAATTCATAGAAAATAGAGAAGCACATTATAAAAACTTAGACACAGAAAAAGAAAAGACACTACAAGATGCTCAAGCTTTATTAGAAGAAAGAAATTCTAAACTAGCTTCAATTCATCGAGAAGCTAAAGAAATCAAAGATGAAGCTATTAGAGAATCTCAAATACAAGCTAACTTAAAAATTGAAACTGCTCAAGCTGAAGGTGAAAAAATTATAGAACAATCTAGAATTAAAGCTAAATTAGAAAGAGATACTTTAATTAGAAATACTAGAAAAGACTTAAAAGAAGTTGTTGTAGAAGCAGCAGCTAAATTAGCATTATTAAATGGTAATGTATATGATGACTTCTTAGATCATACGGAAGAGGATATTAATGAGTAAGTTAGTAGTTAGATTAAGAAGTAATGAAAAACCTACAAAAGAGCAATTAGATAAGTTAGAAAAATTTATAGACAAAAGATATAACAAAGTTGAATTTGATTGGAAATATGACGATAGCATTGTTGATGGTTTAGTTTTACAAGTTGGGTCAGATGTTTACGACTGGTCTACAATAGGTAAAGTAGAACAATTAAGAGATAATATTGAACAAGTTACAACTGAAACAGATGATTTTATGCCGCTTTTAAGACAAAGTGTTAAGGAATGGAGTCCAAAAGTTGTTGCTAAAGAAGTTGGTTACGTTGAAGAAGTAGGTGATGGTATTGCTGTTATCAGTGGATTAAAGCACGTTACTTATGGAGAAATTGTAGTTTTTGAAAACGGTGAAAAAGGACTAGTTCAAGATATTCAAAAAGAATATATTGGATGTGTTATTTTTGGAAAAGATTCAGAAATTTTAGAAGGTGATGAAGTAAGAAGAACAAATAGAACTGCTGGTGTTGGAGTATCAGAACAATTGATTGGTAGAGTTGTTGATGCTTTAGGATCACCAATAGATGGTTTAGGAGATATTGTTCCAGAAGAGTATTATCAAATTGAAAAACCTGCACCAGAAATTTTAGAAAGAAAACCAGTTTCTAGACCTATGGAAACAGGTATTTTAGCTATAGATAGTATGTTTCCAATTGGTAGAGGACAAAGGGAGTTAATTATCGGTGATAGACAAACAGGTAAGACAGCTATCGCTTTAGATACAATTGTAAATCAAAAAGGTAAAGATGTTATTTGTATTTATGTAGCTATTGGGCAAAAAGCAAGCTCAATCGCACAAATATCAGAAAATTTAGCAAAACACGGGGCTAGTGATTATACAATTATAGTTGCTGCAACAGCAAGTCAACCTGCATCTATGCAATATATTGCTCCTTATTCGGGAACAGCAATTGCAGAATACTTCATGGATAGAGGTAAAGATGTTTTAATCGTTTATGATGATTTATCAAAACATGCTATCGCCTATAGAACAATTTCATTGTTATTAGGTAGATCACCAGGACGTGAAGCATATCCAGGGGATGTATTTTATTTACATTCAAGATTATTAGAAAGATCAGCGCAAATGTCTGCTGATAATGGTGGTGGTTCTATTACAGCATTGCCAATTGTTGAAACACAAGCTGGAGACGTATCGGCTTATATTCCAACAAATATTATTTCTATTACAGATGGACAAATTTTCTTAGAAAGTGATTTATTCTTTGCAGGACAAAGACCAGCTGTTAACGTTGGTTTATCAGTTTCTCGTGTTGGTGGGGCTGCTCAAACAAAAGCTGTTAAGAAAGCTGCTTCTACATTGAGACTGGAACTAGCGCAATATAGAGAAATGGAAATATTTACACAATTTTCAAGTGATTTAGATGAAACAACAAAGAAACAATTGAAATTTGGTAAGGGATTGATGCAATTATTAAAACAAGATCAATATAGTCCATTAAATCAATCAGAACAAGTAATTACTTTGGTAGTTTCATTATCACAAGTTTTACTTGATGTTGAAGAAAAAAATATTAAAAATACAATGAATGAAATTATTAATTATATTAATATGAAGAATCCAGGTATTTATCAAGAAATTGAATCAACAGGACAATTACTTGATTATACAAAGGATGAAATAATTTCACTTGCAAAAGAATATTTAAATCAAGGAAAGTAGGATTAAATGTCAAGTGCAAAAGAAATAAAATCAAGAATAAAAAGTATTAATGATACAAGAAAAATAACAAATGCAATGTATTTAATTTCTTCAACAAAAATTAAAAAAGCAAAAAAATCTTTAGATGATACTAGACCATATTTTTATGCGCTTAGAAAAGAAATTAAGAGAATATTCAGAACCGTAAAGGATATTGAAAGTCCATATTTATATCCGCTTAATAAAAATCAGTTTGTTAATGGGACATATGGAGTACTTGTTATAACAGCTGACAAAGGTTTAGCTGGGGCCTATAATCATAATATTATAAATAAATCTAGAGAAATTTCTCATGAAAATGATTCAAGATATTTTATAGTTGGAGAATATGGTAGACAATATTTTAATAGACATGGGTTAGATTATGAAAAAGATTTTCATTATAGTGCACAGGCACCAACAATGGAAGAAGCTAGACAAATTGCAAAAATTTTACTTGATGAATATAATTCTGGAAGGATAAAGAAGATATTTATAGTGTATACAGATTTTGATGGTAAAGCAGGAGCTGAAGCTAAACTAACAAGACTGTTACCGTTTCATAGAGATTATTTTAAAGATTCAAAAAAATTAGAAGAAGAAGTTGTAAAAAATGAATTTGAATTTACTTCGGATTCATCAAGTTTATTAGAAAGTCTTACTGAAAATTACATCGTTGGGTTTATTTATGGTGCTTTAGTAGACAGTTATTGTAGTGAATTAGATTTTAGAATGAATGCTATGAATTCAGCAAATCAAAATGCTGATAAAATCTTAGATGACTTATCTTTAGAATATAATAGAGTAAGACAAGCATCTATCACTCAAGAAATTACAGAAGTAAGTGCTGGTGCAAAAGTAATGAAACAAAACAGAAGAAAGGCAAAGAAAGTATGAAAGAACAAGGAAAAATAATTGCAATTTCAGGACCAGTAGTTGACGTTGAGTTTGAAAAAAGTGCAAATTTGCCAAGAATTAAAGAAGCCTTATCTACAAAAGTTGGAAATGAATTAAAAGTTATGGAAGTAGCTCAACATATCGGAGGAAACATCGTTAGATGTATTATGCTTTCAGGTAGTGAAGGGCTAAATAGAGATATGATAGTTGATAGGGATGGATTTGGAATTAGAGTGCCTGTTGGAGATGTTACACTAGGAAGAATGTTTAATGTTCTAGGTATGCCAATAGACAAAGGGGCTGAATTAGATCAAAATGTAAAAAAATGGTTAATTCACAGAGATGCACCAAAATTTGAAGATCAAAGTCCTGCTGTAGAAATTCTAGAAACAGGTATTAAAGTTATAGACTTATTAGAACCATATCCAAAAGGTGGTAAAATAGGACTATTTGGAGGTGCTGGTGTAGGGAAAACAGTTTTAATCCAAGAGTTAATTAATAACGTAGCACAAGAACATGGTGGATATTCAATATTTACCGGTGTTGGTGAAAGATCTAGAGAAGGTAACGACTTATGGTTAGAAATGAATGAATCAGGAGTTATAGATAAAACAGCACTAGTATTTGGACAAATGAATGAATCTCCAGGAGTTAGAATGAGAGTTGCCCTTACAGGATTAACAATGGCGGAATATTTTAGAGATGAAGAAGGTAAAGATGTTCTTTTATTCATTGATAATATTTTCAGATTTGTACAAGCTGGTTCAGAAGTTTCTACATTACTTGGTCGTATGCCATCCGCTGTAGGTTATCAACCAACTCTTGCAGAAGAAATGGGGCAATTACAAGAAAGAATTACATCAACAAAGAAAGGATCTGTAACATCTGTTCAAGCTGTTTATGTTCCTGCTGATGACTTGACAGACCCTGCACCTGCAACAACATTTTCACATTTAGATGCGACAACAGTTTTATCAAGAAAAGTTGCTGAACAAGGTTTGTATCCTGCAGTTGATCCATTAAATTCTACATCAAGAATTTTGGAACCGGAAATTGTAGGAGAAGAACATTATCAAACAGCTAGAAGAGTTCAAGAAGCCTTGCAAAAATATAATGAATTACAAGATATTATTGCAATTTTAGGTATGGATGAGCTTAGTGAAGAAGATAGAGCTATAGTTTATAGAGCTAGAAGAATTCAAAGATTCTTATCACAACCTACACACGTTGCTAAGAAATTTACTGGATTAGATGGTAAATATGTAAAATTAGAAGATACAATAAAAGGATTTAAGGCTATTTTAGATGGTGAAATGGATCAATATCCAGAAGCAGCATTTTTCAATGTTGGTACAATTGAAGAAGTTATTGAAAAGGCTGAAAAAATTAAAGGTGAAAATTAATGAATACATTTAATTTGAAAATATATGCTTCTGATCATATTTACTTTGATGGAGAATGTGAACATGTAATGATTCCAATTGAAAATGGACAATATGGTATTTTAGCTAATCATAGAAATACTATATCAGAAGTTGAACCTGGTATTATGACATTTAGACCAGCTGGTGGAAAAGACATAAAAGCAGCAGTTACAAGAGGGTTAATTAAAATTGAAGAAGGAAATGTATTAGTTTTAGTTCACAGATGTGAAGATCCTGATAAAATAGATATAAATGCAATAAAGAGGGCTGAAGCAGAAGCTTTACGTAAAATTAGAGAAAAAAATAGTAGTAAAGAGTTTCACATGGCGGAAGCTAACTTATCTAGAGCATTTAATAAACTTAAATCTACAACTAAAAAAAATAAAATTTAAAAAAAGATGCTTATCTAAGGCACTAGTCCTAGTCCCTGATGGAAATAGGATGTGCCTAATATAGCATCTTTTTTATTTTATTTCTTCGATAATAATTACTTTATTTATATTATCTTTTTCATATTGGAATTTTATGTTTTGTCCTTCTTTTAAGAATGGTAATTTTTCGGATAAAGAAATATCACTTACAAATATTTCATTACTACTATTTAATGTGAAATAATAATGTGTATTTCCTTTAATAACAACCTGTTTAATATCTGTTATTTCACCTTCCAATGATAATTCTTCTTTCTTCTTATCATCTTTTTTATCATTATCTTGAATAGAATTTGAATTACCTAAATGATTTGATAGTGCTTGTGCTACAGTATTTCCCACTGAGACTTTTTGATAATCTTGTGCATCGATAAATGCGTAAAGTTTTATTAATCCTGCATTATCTTTTAATGATAAAAAATAAGTAGGTTTATTTTTTATATTAAGTAGTAGTGGAAATGTTGATTTATATTTTTTTTCTTGAACAGCACCTTCTGCAGATTCCATTGCGGATTGTTCTTTTGCAGATGAAACAGGATAGAATTTTGTTTCTTTTGTTCTCATATTTGACAATATAAATCCAACATTTGATTCATCTCCTGCTACTGAAGTATAACCAGTATATAAGTAAACATCATCATTTAATGCTAAATAGTTATAGCCTTCTGTTGTTTTTAATACATTTTTTTGAGCAAATAGAGAATTTATATATCCTCCTTGATATAGACCATTCCAATCTAGTTGTTCTATAATATTGTCGGCTTCATAAATTCTATCTAACCATTTTGGTATATTATTTAGATCATATTTTGTATGCTCTCCGGTTGATACGTTTATTAATATTGCTCCATTTACATCTAATCCATCGAATATGAATATTTTAGGTTGATAAGTTGGAATTACCCAATATGGCACACCATTTTCATCAATTTCAAAACTTATATTATCAAAAATTTCTGAAGGATATCTTAATCTAGCATATCTCCATACATTTCTAAAGAAATAATCTTCTTTTGAAATTTTAATCTTATTATCTAGTTTTGTAAGTTCGGTATTTCCATTTACTATATCTACTTTTAAGTATCCAGGTAATCCTTGACTCATATTGAAAATGTATTTAATAAATCCATTATATTTCAAAGGTGTTACCCTTATAGGTTGATCTTTGTAATTAATTTGTGTATATGTAGTATCATCAATGTCAAATTGAGAAACTAAATCTAAAAGCTCACCCATTTTTCTTGATCCTAATTTAATAGAAGAATCTCTATCAATGGTTGGTATTTTATTTATTGGCAATTGAGCAATATCATTTTCAAATTTTGAATTTTCAATTTTTATAATATTAGCGTATGATCTAGAATTAAAAATTTTTAATCCAGGTATTTTTAGAATTAACATTAATAATATTAAACCAACTAAAACTCCTCTAAATAATTTGTAAGATTTAAACGCTTTTCCACTTATTGAAACAAATATTGTAAATGTTAAAATAACAAAAATCCAAGTTTCAATAGATCTTATGTTTAGCGGTGGTAGAAAAATATAAAAATATACTAAAGCAAAAATTAAAGAAATAATTATTGCAGCAATTTTTTGACCTTTTCTAAATTTATTTTTCATTTTTAAATCTATTTCATTAAAAATATTTCCAAAATTTTCTTGATTATTTTTTCCAAATTCTTTTTTGAAAGCATCCTTAAAATGTTCCATAATACCTCCTAATCTGTATTGATTGTATAATACAATAATCGGAAATTTAAATCAATAAAATTTTTAATATTTATGGATATAATGTATTATATTAATATGTTGATTATAAAGGAGGTAGTTATGGAGCTTTCATTTGCTATTATTGGTATTATAGTATTATTTTTAATATTAAAAATATTCAAAGTATCAATTAAGCTTATATTCAAATTTATACTAAATAGTATAGTTGGAGTATTGATCTTAGCGGTTGCTAATGCATTAGGAGCAAATATAGAAGTTACAGTTTTAAATGCTTTTATAGTTGGAATTTTAGGAATTCCAGGAGTTATTTTGTTGTTATTAATAAAATAAATATTAAAAAAATGTAAAATCTTTCAAAAAATTAATGATAAAACTGTAAACCTTTTCAATTAAAATGGAATTTTAAATATTTTTATGATATAATAATTACTAGTTAGAATGTGAAGTTAGGAGGCATAAAAATGTATGAGTCAGCTGTTAAAATTAAAAATGAAATAGGTTTACATGCTAGACCAGCATCTTTATTTATCCAAGAAGCTATTAAATTTTCATCTAATATTGATGTAATAAAAAATGAAAAAGTTTATAATGGAAAATCTATTATGAGTGTACTAAGTATGAGTGCAGGAAAAGATGAAGAAATTATAATAAGAGCTAATGGGGAAGATGAAGAAGAAGCTGTTAAATCATTAGTTAATTTAGTAGAAAATAAATTATAAATAAATTTGAATAAACTGAAGTGAAATGATTGTTAAACTTGTTTTGCTTCAGTTTTTTATAAAACACATTAATTATTTATTACACAAATTATCTATTAATTTTTTGTGAAATATTGAGCATTGGAACAGTTATTTTATTTTTTAGAATTCTGTTCCATTTTTTTAAAATGGAACAGAAAACAAAATTTTAAATTACTGTTCTAAATTATTTAAAATTTGAATAAGTTGATTAATTTGATATATTTGACAATTTTTGTCAGCTTGATAAAGTGCAGTTAATACGATTAAACTGCACATTGTTATATCATTATTTACATTATATTAAATATTAAACGAATTTGGGTCTAAGTCGGATGGTATAATAAATCCATTTTTAGGATTTAATGAATAGTCAAGTATTTGAGGACCGTCAACGGCGATATTCTTCTTAAATTGTTGTGTTACAAATCTCCATCTGAATTTATTAAACCATTTTTCAATTATTTCTTCAGAATATTTATCGGAGAAAGCTTGTTTTGCCATAAATAATATATCACTTAATTTGGATTTATTTCTTACTAAATGATATACAAAGAAATCATGTAATTCATATGGTCCAACATTATCTTCCGTTTTTTGAGTGATAGTTCCTTCTTCGTTTGTTGGTAAAAGCTCAGGTGAGATAGGTGTTTCAATTATATCTATTAATGTATTTTTTAATAGGGTATTTTCAGTATTATTTGCGACATATCTAACAACTTCTCTCAAAAGAGTTTTAGGAATACCGGAATTTACATTATACATAGACATGTGATCTCCGTTAAAAGTTGCCCAACCTAATGCGATTTCTGACATATTTCCTGTACCTAATACTATACCACCATGTTTATTTGCTAAATCCATTAAAACTTGAGTTCTTTCACGTGCTTGTGCATTTTCATAAGCTACAGATGTATCATTTTCATCATGTTCAATATCTTTGAAGTGTTGTTTTACAGATTCAACTATGCTTATTTCCTTAAATGTAGTTCCGTAAGCCTTAGATAAATTTATTGCGTTATTTTTAGTTCTATTTGAAGTGCCAAGCCCAGGTAATGTTATAGTATGAATGTCCTTGCTATCAAGTTTTAATTTGTAATATGCAAGAGAAGCAACTATAAGTGCCAATGTAGAGTCAAGCCCACCAGAAATCCCTATGAAAATTTTCTTTTCAGGAATTTGTTTTAATCTTCTAGCTAAAGCTTCTGATTGAATTTCTAGTATATTTCGCATTGAACTTTCAAAAATTTTACTTTCAGGGAAATAAGGATATTTATCTAATTGTCTAGTTAATTCAAATATTGTTTCTGAAATTTTATATTCATAAGGAGAATAGACTGCTTCATAATTCATTCCGGTTTCTCTATTTTTACATTCATAAGAATTTATTTCAGAGATAATTAAACCATTTGTAAATGAATTACCTTTTGCGATGATTTTACCATTTTCAAGTATGAATTTTTGTGAAGCATAAATTCCATCACTTGAAGATTCTCCGTTTGAAGCCCCTGCATAGATTAATCCGACTCCATTTGTTTTACTTACAATTTGCAATGTGTTTTGAATATCATTAATCTGATTTACAGTAGATTTAACAGATCCGGGAACAAGAATTAAATTCATATTTTCTGAAACTATATAGTTATTGTTGATTAATTCATTTTCAAACACTAATTGTAAATTAAAGTCAAAATTTCCTTCGTAAGAATTTAATTTATCAGAATTAAATATTCTTAAATAAAATGAATTATCTCTATTAGAATCTATAAAGTATGAATTATCTTTTGCTACACTAAAATATCTTTTATCTTCATAAGATAAAGTTTTCTTTGAGGTTACATTTATAACTTGACCATTTTGAACATAAAGCATTGCATTATAAAATTTATTATTAATTTTTATTGGCATTCCAAATATTACAAGCATGTTAGATTTTTTTGAATTTTCAACAATTTCATCTAAAGCTTTTTTGCACTTATCTGTAATTTCTTTCGTTGCAACCAGTTCACCAGAGCTTACACCAGTAAGAGTTAATTCTGGAAATAATAAAATTTCTACATTATTATTTGAGGCATAATTCATATATTTTAATATGCTATCTTTATTTTCTTCTACGTTAAGCAATTTTGTGTTGATATTAGCACTTGCTACTTTAATAAAATTTTTATACATAATCCCTCCAATTTTTATAATATGAATTATACATTAAAATTGTGTTGATAGTATAGAGAAAAATTGATTTTATACTCAATATTGGGTATAATATATACGGGTAGGGGGTATTAAAAATGAAAAGAAAATTTGATATAGAAGGAATGACATGTGCTTCATGCCAACTTACAGTTGAAAAAGCTGTTAAAAAACTAGGTATAGAGAATGTAAATGTAAGTTTGTTGACTAATACCCTTGAAATTTCAAATAATGATATATCAGATAAAGAAATTATAGCTGCTATTGAAAATTCAGGATATAAAGCATTTTCTAGACGAAATAATAAAAGCGAAGAAAAAAATATTAATCCTAAAGAAAAATTTGATAAAGAATTAAAAAATATAAAAAATAGATTAAAAACTTCTATTCCGTTAATGGTAATTTTAATGTATGTTGCAATGGGTGAAATGGTGAATTTGCCATATCCAAACATTCTTAATGGATATGAGGGTGCCGGAATGTTTGCATTCTTACAATTAATTTTTGCTTTACCGATAATTTATGTAAATAGAATATATTTTCAAAATGGATTTAAGTCGTTATTCAAATTACATCCAAATATGGATTCGTTAGTTGCGATTGGATCATTTTCGGCGATTATATATGGTATTTTTGCATCATTTATGATTTTCTATGGATTAGGTCAAAAAGATGAAAAAATGGTAATGATGTATCATCACGATTTGTACTATGAAGCTGCAACGATGATATTAACATTGATTACATTTGGTAAGTATTTAGAAATTAGATCAAAATTAAAAACTACTAATGCGATAAATAAGCTTATAGAATTGCAGCCAGATAAAGTAAAAGTTGTTATTGGAGACAAAATTATTGAAAAATCAGTTGATGAAATTAATATAGGAGATTTAATAAAAGTATCTCCTGGAGAAAGAATTGCTGTTGATGGCATACTTATTGAAGGTAAGTCTAATATTGATAAATCTGCAATTACAGGAGAATCAATACCTGTTGAAGTAGATATAAATGATGAAATATTATCTGGTTCTGTTAACATGAATGGATCATTTATAATGAAGGCTAAAAATGTAGGAAGTGAAACCACAATTTCAAAAATTATAAGTTTGATGGAAGAAGCATCAGCAACAAAAGCACCTATATCAAAATTAGCAGATAAGATTTCAGGAATATTTGTTCCAATTGTAATATTAATTTCAGTATTATCATTCGTAGTATGGTTGTTACTAGGATATGATTTAACATTTGCATTATCAGTATCAATAGGCGTATTGGTCATATCTTGTCCATGTGCGTTAGGACTTGCAACTCCAGTTGCTATGATGGTTGCGAATGGCAAAGCTGCTGAACAGGGAATTTTAGTAAAAAATTCTGAAGCATTGGAAATTTTAAGTAAGATTAATACAATTGTGTTCGATAAAACAGGCACAATTACTGAAGGAAAGCCACAGATTACGGATATATATTTTGCAGATGGATTAGATAAACAAAATATTTTAGATATTGCATATTCTCTGGAATTAAATTCAGAACATCCACTTTCAAAACCTTTTAATAACTTAGATGCTAAAAAAATAAATGTTTTTAATTTTAAATCTATTTCAGGAAATGGTATAGAAGCTGAAATTGAACAAGAAAAATATTTTATAGGTAATGAAAAATTGCTGTTAGATACATTCAAACTTAATGATGAAATTAAACTTTTATATGAAAACCTATCAAAACAAGGTAAAACGGTTGTATTTCTATTTAATGAAAAAAATATATTAGCAATTTTTGGAATAGCAGATGTTATAAAAAACTCATCGGTTGAAGCGATCGATAGAATAAAAAATTTAGGTATAAATACAGTTATGTTAACTGGAGATAATAAATTTGTAGCAGAAGAAATTGCAAAAAATGTTGGGATTAATGATGTTAAATCAGAATTATTGCCACAGGATAAAGATAAAGTTGTTGAAAATTATCAATTAAATCAAAAAGTTGCAATGGTTGGCGATGGTATAAATGATGCTCCAGCATTGATGAGAGCAGATATAGGCATTGCAATAGCAGATGGAACTGACATAGCAATTGAATCTGCAGATTTGGTTTTAACAAAATCAAATTTATACGATATAGTAAATGCAATAAAATTAAGTAAAAGGACATTAAAAATTATAAAAGAAAATTTATTTTGGGCATTTATATATAATGTAATTTCTATTCCATTAGCAATGGGTGTGTTTTATCCAAGTTTCGGAATCAAGTTAAATCCAATGATAGCAGCATTTGCAATGAGTATGTCATCAGTTTTTGTTGTTACAAATTCATTGAGATTAAGGAACTTTAAATATGAATATAGAGAAAAAAATGAAAAACAAGATTTATCAAATTATATAAATTATGGTAGAATTAATTTGTATACAAATTATAAAGATGATAAGGAGTATAGAATGGAAGAAAGAAGATTAAATATAGAAGGAATGTCTTGTGGGCATTGTAAAAAAGCAGTTGAAACTGCTTTAAGTAGAATAGCAAAAGATGTGGAAGTTTCTCTTGAAGATAAATATGCTATCGTTAAAGTTTCAAAGGATGTAGCAGATGATACATTAATTACAGCAGTAGAAGAAGCAGGATATGAAGTAGTGAGTGTAGAATAATGAAGGCTGATCATAAAAATATATTAAATCGTCTAAATAGGGCGAGAGGTCAGTTAGATGGTATAATAAAAATGGTTGAATCAGATAAGTACTGTTTAGATGTATCAACTCAGCTTTTGGCAGTTATTGCTGCGTTAAATTCAACTAATAAGGAAATTTTATCAGCTCATTTAAAAACATGTGTTTCAGAATCGCTTGAAAAAGGAGATGAAATAAATGTTAATGAAAAAATAAATGAAATTGAAAAAATTATTATGAAACTTGGTAAATAGTGATTAATTAAAATAAAAGAGGGAATATGTTAAATATAGTATTATTTGAACCTGAAATAGCTGGTAACACTGCTAACATAGGGCGTACATGCTATCTTACAAAAACTAGATTGCATTTAATTAGACCTTTAGGTTTTTCTCTAAACGATAAAATGATGAGAAGAGCAGGGCTAGATTACTGGGAACATGTAGACGTTGTAATGCATGATAGTTTTGAAGATTTTATGGAATATAAAGGTAATTCCAGAGTATTTTTAGCTACAACGCATGCAACTAAATTCCATACAGATGTAGAATATCAGGATGGAGACTATATAATGTTTGGTAGTGAATCTAAAGGTGTTTATGAATATATTCATAATGCTTTAGTGGATAATGGTATAAAAATACCTATGAGAGAAGATAGTGATAGATCATTAAATTTGTGTAACTCAGCTAATATAGTTTTATATGAAGCGTTTAGACAATTAGGATTTGAACATATGAATTAAAAAGGAGTAAATATGGAAAATATTAAATATGATGTAATAATTTTAGGTGCTGGTCCAGCAGGTTTAACTGCTGGAGTATATGCAGCAAGAGCAGGTTTAAAAACAGCAATTATTGAAAAAGGACAAACTGGTGGACAAATTTCATTAACACTTGATGTAGATAATTATCCTGGTGTTGTAAAAACATCAGGACCAGAATTAACAGATAAAATGCTAGAACAAGCAAAAAGTTTTGGTGCTGAAAAAATTTCAGATGAAATTAAAGAAATTTCATTAGATGGAGATAAAAAAATATTAAAATCAAGCACAAAGACATATGAGGCAAAAGCGTTAATTTATGCAACAGGAGCAAATCCTCGTAAATTGAACGTGCCTGGTGAGCAAGAATATGTAGGTAAAGGTGTAGCTTACTGTGCAACATGTGATGGAGCATTCTATCAAGGCTCAGATATTTATGTAGTTGGTGGTGGAGATGCAGCTGTTGAAGAAGCAATATTCTTAACAAAATTTGGTAAAAGAATTATAGTGTTAAATAGAAGTGGTGAATTAAAAGCTGCTAATTCGATTCAACAAAAAGCATATGCAAATGATAAAATTGAAATAAGACATCATGAAGAAGTTGTTGAAGTAATTGGAGATAAATTTGTTAAATCTATTAAAATTAAAAATAATCAATCTGGAGAAGAAAGAGTTGTAACAGCTAATGATGGTGATCCAGATATTGGTTTATTTATCTTTGCAGGGTATTTACCAAACACAGATTTACTAGAAGGTGTTGTTGAACTTGAAAGAGGTTATGTAAAAGCTGGAGAAGACACAAAAACAAGTGTACCAGGAATCTTTGCAGCAGGAGATGTAAGAGCAAAAACAGTAAGACAAGTTGTTACTGCTGCAGCTGATGGAGCTGTTGCTGCGATAGCTGCTGAAAAATATATTGAATCAATGGAATAGGTATATACTTTATAGTTAATAACTTAATAAATATTATAAAAATGTAAAAGATACTGAGGGATTTTCTTAAGTATCTTTTTTATTTGTGGGATAATAATAATTATAACCATCACATTAGCGGGTGATTATGATCTATATGTTAATTAAATTTGGTCGATATGGATGAAATTATGTGAAAGTTTATTTTCATCAACATGGGTTTTGATGATAAATATGGAAGAAAACAGCAAAATCTCAAATTTTTCCATATATTTTTACTTACACAATACGGTAGTAAATAATAAAATCTCAAATTCTTCCATATATTCTTGCAAAATCAATATGGAAGAAAATTGTAAAACTAAAATTTCTTCCATATATTTGCATTTGCAGAGATTAATATTCAAGAATTCTTAAAATTTTATTTATTTTTAATTTAAGATTAAAAAATATTTACAAATACAAAAACATTTTTGATATAATACATTTGAATAAATGGGGGTAGTATGGAAAAATATTTAGGACCTGTGCCAAATGAGGCACAAATAAAGTATCATGAAGAAGAAATGTCTTGTTTTATGCATTTTGGTATGAATACATTTACTGAAGTTGAATGGGGAAACGGAAAAGAGAACTTATCAAATTTCAAATTAGAGAGTTTTGATTTTGATGGATATGTAAAATTCATAAAGGAAATGGGATTTAAGCGATTGATATTTACTGCAAAACATCACGATGGATTTTGTATGTTTGATACAAAATATTCAGAGCATAAAATTACAAATACATCATATGGAAAAGATTTTTTTGAAGAATTATCAAAAGCTTGTACTAAGTATGATATGAATATGGGATGCTATTTGTCTCCGTGGGATGTTCATGAAGAAACATATGGAACTGGAGAACCATATAATGAATATTATTTAAATCAACTAAAAGAAATATGTGAAAGTCCAAAATATGGAAATAATGGGAAATTTGTTGAATGGTGGTTTGATAATGCGAAGGATCCAAATTATAAAGATCAAGTTTATACATTTGATAAATGGATTGAAGCTGTTAAATCAAATAATCCTAATATTTTAATGTTTGGAGTAGGTTCAAAAGGAGGAATCCATTGGTTAGGAAATGAAATGGGATATGCACCCGAGGAAAATTCTCCAAAGTTAAAAATTAGAGAAAGTTTTGATTTGGATTTCTATAATGAATTTAAATCAAAAGATGGACATGATGAAACATATGTATGGAGTGTTCCAGAAGCTGATACATGTACCACAAGCGGATGGTTTTCACATCCGAAAGAAAAAATAAAATCAGTAGATGAGTTATTTAATATCTATTTAAAGTCAATTGGTAGAGGTGCAGTTTTATTATTGAATATTGCTCCAAATAAAGATGGAAAAATTGATGAAAAAATAAAACAAAATGTTAGAAAATTTGTTGATAGAATTCATAATGAATTTTTAAATGAATTATCTAATAAATTAGAAATAATTGAAGATTCAAAAAATGATGGAAAAGAAATTTTAATTAACATTAATAATCTTAAAGAAATAGATTTAAGATATTTGATATTACAAGAAGATATAAAATACGGATCAAGATTTATTGAAGGATTTGTCTATATAAACGATGAAAGGGTTAATATAAATTCAATAGGGTATAAAAGAATTATAGAATTACGAAATTCTAAAATTGAAGGTAAAAAAATACATAATATCAAAGTATATTTTAAAGGAGAAAGTGAATTGAAAATTAAGCCTATTAAAATTTATTAAAAGCTTTGTTATTTTTTTATAAAATTTAAGTAAATTTTAATTATATATCTTGATGAAATTTTTCACATGCTGTATACTTATTATGTAGAGAGATGATAAAATCTCAAAAATATCAAGGAGGACAAATGAAAGTAGCAATAAGCGGATTCGGAAGAATCGGTAGAGACGTAGCAAGAGTTCTATTAGAAGAAGGTAGAGAAGGCGTTGAATTAGTAGCAATTAACGATACTGGTGATAAAGCAACTTCAGCTAAATTATTTAAATACGATTCTTTATACGGAAAATTCTCAAAATCAATTGAATTAACAGATAAAGGTATAAAATTTGGAGATCAAGAAGTAACATTTTTATCAGAAAGAAATCCAGAAAATTTACCATGGGGAGAATTAGGTGTTGATTTAGTTATAGACTCAACAGGTGCTTTCAACTCACACGCAGGTGCATCAAGACACTTACAAGGTGGAGCAAAGAAAGTTTTATTAACAGCTCCAGCAAAAGATGCAGACAAGACAATCGTAATGGGTGTTAACCATAATGAATATGATCCAGAAAAACATGTTATTGTATCAAACGCATCATGTACAACAAACTGTTTAGCACCATTAACAAAAGTATTATTAGAAGAATTTGGAATTGAAAAAGGATTAATGACAACAGTTCACTCTTATACAGGTGATCAAAATATTCATGATAATAAACATAAAGATATAAGGAGAGCAAGAGCAGCAGCTTTATCTCAAATTCCAACAACAACAGGAGCAGCACAAGCTGTAAGTTTAGTACTACCACAAGTTGAAGGAAAATTAACAGGTTTAGCAATTCGTGTACCAACCCCAACAGTTTCTTTAGTTGACTTAACAGTTCAATTATCAAAAGAAGCATCAGTTGAAGAAATCAATGCAGCATTTAAAAAACATGCTGAAGGTGATTTAAAAGGTATCTTAGGATATGCTGAAGATGAATTAGTATCAATTGATTATCAAGGAGATAATAGATCATCAATTTTTGATCCATATTTAACATATGCAATAGGTGATTTAGTAAAAGTTATTTCATGGTATGATAATGAATGGGGTTACTCAAATAGAGTTGCTGATTTAGCACAATTAATGGCTACAAAATAGTTGATAAAATTAGCCCAGTTATTCTTGCTGGGCTAAATTATTATGGAGGAAAGATGAAAAAAACATTAAAAGATTTAGATGTACAAGGTAAGAAAGTTTTAGTTAGAGTTGATTTTAACGTACCTTTTTCAAAAGAAGATGCAACACAAATTACTGACGATTCAAGAATCGTTGCAGCATTACCAACAATAGAATATTTATTAGAAAATAATGCTAAAGTAATTTTAATGAGCCATTTAGGAAGACCTAAAGGTGAACCAAAACCAGAATTTTCTTTAGCACCAGTTGCTAAAAGATTAGGAGAATTACTACATAAAGATGTTAAATTCTTAGATTCAGATGTAGTTGTTGATGATAGTGTTAAAGCGGCGGTAGCAGAATTAAAAGAAGGAGAAGTTGCTTTATTACAAAATACAAGATATAGAAAAGAAGAAACAAAAAATGAAGAAGGATTTGCAAAAGAATTAGCTTCATTAGCAGATTTGTATGTAAATGACGCATTTGGTACATCACATAGAGCACACGCTTCAAACGTTGGTGTTTCATCATTATTACCATCAGCTTTAGGATTTTTAGTTCAAAAAGAAGTAGAAATCATGGGTAAAGCTGTTACAACACCAGAAAAACCATTTGTAGCAATTTTAGGTGGAGCAAAAGTTTCAGATAAAATTGGAGTAATTGAAAACTTATTAACAAAAGTTGATAAGATTATCATCGGTGGTGGTATGGCTTATACATTCTTAAAAACACAAGGAATAGAAATTGGTAAGTCATTATTAGAAGAAGACAAATTAGAATTAGCACAAGAATTATTAAATAGAGCAAAAGAAAATGGTGTAGAAATTTTACTACCTGTTGATTTTGTTGTATCTAATTCATTTGGAAAAGATGCTCCTGCTACAGTTGTGACAGAAATTTCACCAGATGTTGAATCATTAGATGTAGGACCAAAAACTGTTGAACTATTTGTAAAAGCATTAGAAGGTGCAAAGACAGTTGTATGGAATGGACCTATGGGCGTATTTGAATTTCCACAATTTGCAAATGGTACAAATGCTATAGCTAAGGCATTAGCAGATTCAGATGCAATAACAATTGTTGGTGGAGGAGATTCAGCTTTAGCAGTTGAAAGAGCTGGATATAAAGATAAAATCACTCATGTATCAACAGGTGGTGGTGCAAGCTTAGAATTATTAGAAGGTAAAGTATTACCTGGTATTGATGCTGTAGAAGATAAATAATAAGGAGAAATAATGAGAAAGCCAATTATTGCTGGTAACTGGAAAATGAATAAATCATATTCCGAAGCAAAAGTTTTACTAGAAGAAATTAAAAGTTTTGATTTAAATAAAGAAGTAGAAGCAGTAGTTTGTCCTCCGTTTATAAATTTAGCATTAGCTAAAGAATTATTAAAAGATACTAACGTTGAAGTTGGTGCACAAAATGCTCATTTTGAAACATCAGGTGCATTTACAGGTGAAGTATCACCAGTATTCTTAAAAGATTTAGGAGTGAAATATGTTATTTTAGGACACTCAGAAAGAAGAGAATATTTTGGGGAATCTGACGAATTAATTAATAAAAAAGTTAAATCAATGTTAGAAAATGGATTATTACCAATTTTATGCTGTGGTGAAACACTAGAAGAAAGAGAAAGTGGAAAAGCACAAGATAAAGTTAAAGTTCAATTAGAAGCAGATTTAAAAGGATTATCAGTAGAAGATTTTGATAATGTAGTTATTGCTTACGAACCAATTTGGGCAATTGGTACAGGAAAAACAGCATCAGCTGATGATGCAGAAGAAATGTGTGCATATATTAGATCTTTAGTAAAAGATTTATTCGGTGATGCTGCTGCAGAAAAAGTTAGAATCCAATATGGTGGTTCTGTAAAACCTTCAAATGTAAAAGAAATTATGTCAAAAGCAAATATTGACGGTGCATTAGTAGGTGGAGCAAGTTTAGAAGCAGAAAGTTTTTCAAAATTAGTAAATTTTTAATAAAAATTTAATTAAAAATGTGACAATATCATTTTAAAGTGATAAAATAAATAGGTAATAAATTTTAACAATTTATAATAAATTTAATAAATATTAAATGGAGGGTAACATGGGTTACATTACAGACGTATATGCAAGACAAGTTTTGGATTCAAGAGGAAATCCAACAGTTGAAGTAGAAGTTTTCACAGATCAAGGTGGTTTTGGTAGAGCTTTAGTTCCATCAGGAGCATCAACAGGTGCTTTTGAAGCAGTTGAATTAAGAGATGGTGAAAAAGATAACTACATGGGTAAAAGTGTTTTAACAGCAGTAGAAAATGTTAATACAGAAATCGCAGAAGAAGTTATCGGTTTAGACGTATTTGATCAAGTAGGAATTGATAGATTAATGATCGAATTAGACGGAACAGATAATAAAGGTAGATTAGGAGCTAACGCAATCTTAGGTGTATCTATGGCTGTTGCTAGAGCTGCTGCTGATGAATTAGGAGTGCCTTTATATAACTACGTTGGTGGATTTAACGCAAAGCAATTACCAGTTCCAATGATGAATATCTTAAATGGTGGGGAACACGCAGATAACAATGTTGATATTCAAGAATTTATGGTTATGCCAGTTGGTGCAGAATCATTCTCAGAAGCATTAAAGATGGGTGCAGAAATTTTCCACAACTTAAGAAAAGTATTACATGACAAAGGTCATAATACAGCAGTTGGTGATGAAGGTGGATTTGCTCCAAACTTAGCATCAAATGAAGAAGCTTTATCAACAATCGTTGAAGCTATTGAATTAGCGGGTTACAAACCAGGTGAACAAGTAAGAATCGCTTTAGACGTTGCTTCATCAGAAATGTATGAAGATGGAAAATACAATCTAAAAGGTGAAGGTGTTGTAAAAACAAGAGAAGAAATGGTAGCTTGGTATGAAGAATTAGTAAACAAATACCCAATCATTTCAATCGAAGACGGTTTAGATGAAGAAGACTGGGAAGGTTGGAAGTTATTAACAGAAAGACTAGGAAAGAAAATCCAATTAGTTGGTGATGACTTATTCGTAACAAATACAAAGAGATTATCAAAAGGTATTGAAAACGGAGTAGCGAACTCAATCTTAGTTAAAGTAAATCAAATCGGTACATTAACAGAAACTTTAGATGCTGTACAAATGGCAAATAGAGCAGGATATACAGCAGTTATGTCACACAGATCAGGTGAAACAGAAGATACAACAATCGCTGACTTAGCTGTAGCATTAAACACAGGTCAAATTAAGACAGGTGCTCCATCAAGAACAGATAGAGTTGCTAAATACAATCAATTATTAAGAATTGAAGATGAATTATTTGATACAGCAGAATTCAAAGGTTTAGATTCATTCTTTAACTTAAAATAGTAAAATTTTTGCAAAATAAGGAGATTTATATTATGACAATGAAAGTAGCAATTAACGGTTTTGGACGTATTGGTAGATTAGCATTAAGAAGAATTTTAGAAAGTGATACAAACTTGGAAGTTGTAGCAATCAACGATTTAACAGATAACGATGATTTAGCATATTTATTAAAATATGATACAGCTCAAGGAAGATTCCCATACTCAGTAGAAGTGCAAAATGATGACTTAGTAGTTGACGGAAAAGCTATCAAATCATACGCAGAAAAAGATGCTAATAATTTACCATGGGGTGAATTAGGAATCGATATCGTATTAGAATGTACAGGTTTCTACGTATCAAAAGAAAAATCACAAGCTCACTTAAACGCAGGTGCAAAGAGAGTATTAATCTCAGCTCCAGCTAAAGGTGACTTAAAAACAGTTGTATTTGGTGTAAACCACGAAATTTTAGAAGCAGATGATTTAATCGTATCAGCAGCTTCATGTACAACAAACTGTTTAGCACCAATGGTAAACGTATTAGACAAAGAATTTGGTGTTGATAGAGCATTAATGTCAACAATTCACGCTTACACAGCAACACAAGGTACACAAGATGCACCAGGTGGAAGAAAATCAAGAGCAGCAGCTCAAAACATTATTCCTGCTACAACAGGTGCTGCAAAAGCAGTAGGTAAAGTAATTCCTTCAGTAAATGGAAGAATTGACGGTACAGCATTAAGAGTTCCTGTAATAACAGGTTCAGTTGTTGAATTATACTCAGTATTAAACAAAGAAGTTACAGTAGAAGAAGTAAACTCAGCAATGAAGAAATATGCTAACGATGCATTCTTATACAACACAGACGAAATCGTTTCATCAGACATCATTGGTGTTCCAGCAGGATCAATCTTTGATGCATCACAAACAAACTTAATGGTTGGTGAAAATGGTGAACAATTAGTTAAAACAGTTGCATGGTATGATAATGAATATGGTTTCACAGGAAACATGATTAGAACATTAGAATACATGACAAGCTTAAAATAGTCTTACATTAATATTTATTTGTAAATTAAAAAAGGGTTAGTTTTTCTAACCCTTTTTATTTTACAAAGCACTAAAAATTATAGTATTATTATATTAATAATTTAAGATATGGAGGATTGATGGAAGTACAAGAAAAAATATTAATTTTGGACTTTGGTGGCCAGTATAAGCAGTTGATAGCTCGTCGTGTTCGTGAAGCTAATGTTTATTGTGAAGTTCATGATTTTGAAATGACAATTGAAGAAATTAAAGCATATAATCCTAAGGGAATTATATTTACAGGTGGACCAAATTCTGTGTATGAAGAAGGGTCACCTCAATTAAATAGAGAAATTTTTGAATTGGGAGTGCCAATTTTAGGAATTTGTTATGGTTGTCAATTAATGATGCACTCATTGGGTGGCGAAGTAATTCGTGCTGAAAGAGAGTATGGAGAAGCTATCTTAAATATTTCAAAAGATTCAAAGCTATTTAAAGATGTTAAGGAAACATCTACAGTTTGGATGAGTCATACAGATAGAGTTGAACATTTAGCACAAGGATTTGAAATAATCGGATCAACAAAGGATTGTAAGGCTGCATCTTTACATAATGAATCAAAATCACTTTATGGAGTTCAATTCCATCCAGAAGTATTTCATTCAGAAGAAGGCTATAAGATTATTAAAAACTTCCTATTTGAAGTGTGTCAATGCTCCGGTGATTGGAAAATGGATGAATTTTCAAAAGTTGCCATTAAAGAATTAAGAAATAGAATTGGAGATAAAAAAGTTCTATTGGCTTTAAGTGGAGGTGTTGATTCATCAGTTGTTGCTGCAATGTTAAGTAAAGCAATCGGAAACCAATTAACATGTATTTTCGTTGATCACGGTCTATTGAGAAAAGATGAAGGGGACAAAGTTGAAGAAATCTTTACAAAAGGATTTGACTTAAACTTTATTCGTGTAAATGCTCAACAAAGATATTATGAAAAGTTAAAAGGTGTAACAGATCCTGAGAAGAAGAGAAAAATTATTGGGGAAGAATTTATTCGTATCTTTGAAGAAGAAGCAAAAAAACTTGGTGCAGTTGACTATCTTGCACAAGGAACAATCTACGCCGATGTAATTGAAAGTGGTACAAAAAATGCTCAAACGATCAAATCACATCATAATGTAGGTGGATTGCCAGAAAATATCGAGTTCAAAGAATTAGTAGAGCCTCTAAGAGACTTATTCAAAGACGAAGTGCGTTCTGTTGGACGTGAATTAGGCTTACCAGAAGAACTAGTAAGCAGACAGCCATTCCCAGGACCAGGACTTGGCGTACGTATTTTAGGCGAAGTTACAGAAGAAAAAGTAAAAATCCTTCAAGAAGCAGATTACATCTATCGTGAAGAATTAAGAAAAGCAGGAGTAGACAAAAACTTAGGTCAATATTTCGCCGCTCTTACAAATATGAAGAGTGTTGGTGTAATGGGTGACGAACGTACCTACGACTACGCAGTAGCTCTAAGAGCAGTAAACACGACAGACTTCATGACAGCCGACACAGCAATCATACCTTGGGATGTTCTAATAAAAGTTACAAATAGAATTGTAAATGAAGTAGAGCACGTAAACAGAGTACTGTACGATTGCACGGGGAAACCACCTGCAACTATTGAGTTTGAGTAGTAGAAAAATTTTCTAAAATGGCTTAATTACAAGCTATAAAGAGAATAAAAAATGGCTACGGATACTCAAATGGTACTGGAAGTAAAAAAGAATAAATTGAATAATAGTTCCAAGTGGTTTACATGAGGACAAAAAATGAGACCGTAGTTTCAAGCTGCGGTCTTTTTGTCTACATATTATGAGGATTAATTTATTTAGATATTTCCAATGGCTACTTTCAAATACAACAAACAATATAAATCAGATTGCAAAGGCAACTAATACCACTGGTGTTATTTACAAAAATGAAATCGAATCAATGAATAAACAAATAGAAAAATTATCAAAGAGATATGGGATATACATTCCATACTTCTTAATAAATCAAAAGAAAGTTCTACTGATTAGTATGGTAATTACAAAAATACATCCTATAAAATAAACTCTAAATTTTCATGAAAAATTGACAGTTTATCATAGTTGTGTAAAATTAAGTAAAACTCAAATTCTAGAGGAGTTGATAAACATTGATAAATAAAAAATGTATCAACCCTTACACTTTTAGGAGGATTAAGGTTGATACACAAAATTATTTACAGACCCAAATAATACCTTATAATTTATATATTTTTCTACTCATAATCCTATACATAATTCACTTTTCTTTTGAAGGCTCAAAATTAATGATTTCATATAGGATATTATAAAGTTCTTCTGTATTTACATTTTTTAATCCCAAATTGCAAATAACTTTATCCGGGATTTCATATGCTCTTTTTTTTAATTCCTTGCCTTTTGTCGTTAAAAATATTTCTACTACCCTATCATCCTCCTCCTTTCTTTTTCTATTAATTAAGCCCTTATCTATAATTTTTTTGATTGTAGGCGTGACTGTTCCATTATCTAAGTGAAGAAGTTTACATATATCTCCAATTGTTTGCCCATCTTTTTCCCACAAAACTAACATAATTAAATATTGAGTATATGTCAAATCTAGTGGTTTAAGAAACGGCGTATATGCAGATATTACTTTTCTGCTTGCTGCATATAGTGGAAAACACAATTGATTTTCTAATTTAAGATTATCAATCATAATAATGATTCAACTGCTTTTGCAACTTCATGCATGCTTTCAGTTGGTTCAAAACGAGAAACTACATTTCCATCACGATCTACTAAAAACTTTGTAAAATTCCATTTTATATCTGGATTATTTTTATAATCTTTATCAATCTTTTTTAACATTACAGACATCATCAATGCTTTTGGTCCTTTTCCAAATCCAGAAAATCCTTTTTGGCTTTTTAAATACTCAAATAATGGTAAAGCATTATCACCATTTACATTGGATTTAGTCATTTGTGGGAACTTTGTATGATAATTTAGCGTACAAAAATTAGTTATTTCTTCATCAGTTCCAGGTGTTTGACCTGCAAATTGATTACAAGGGATATCTATTATTTCAAATCCTTGGTCGCGATATTTTTCAAATATTTCTTCTAATTCTTTATATTGAGGAGTAAACCCGCAACCTGTTGCTGTGTTTACTATCAATAATACTTTTCCTTTGAATTGATTTAAAGAAATATCTTCACCCTTTTGGGTTTTAACGCTATAATTATAAATTTCTGTCATATTAATCCTCCTTAAAAATTAATTTAAATATCAATTGCTTAATTAAAAACAATTAGACTATTTTTTCATCTTGATTGTATTATATCACATTTTTATATTTGGCAAAAGTATATTTGACAAAATATATTTTTTTTTTTTTGTAATTATTTTTGAATTCTCTTTACTCTTCTCAGACTATATGTGCTCTTTTGTTTTTGATATCTTAATAATTTTGTTGCTAATATAATAGATAATGAAGATTCTACAAGAGAAATTAGACTAAGCACTCCGATATGCCGTAGAGCAAGATGCCTAAAAATATCCATTTCAATACTTAGATAGGTCATTAAGAATATTTGTCTAGCAAAATGTAGAATATTTTGTACAGCTAAGAAAAACCTTACTAAGGATGTGAAAACCGCTAAGAATGTTACAGCACCCAGATATTTTAAGTTTATGCAGAGTGCTAAAAATACAAGAATTACCGATATTAAAAAGAGGTTGATTAATCCAATATATTCTGTAAACTAACTTAGTATAAAATACAAATTTAAGGATTTCATAAGGAAGATAAGCTTCTGTAAAAATTTAATAGATAGTTTTTACCATAAAAGTAATCATATTATCCGGTACTGGGACTAGGACGGGACTAAAAATCTGAAAACGTCTCATAATTAGGTGGATTTAGTGATAATCTAAAAATAGAACCTAGTATTTTGAATGATTTGAGATATATTGTACTTTTGGAAAAGAAGAATGGGAATAGTCGCAAAAAAATTAAAAGCTTTGTAAAATCAACAGTTACAGAAGATAGAAAACTGTAACTGGGATTAAAATGGGAACATTTGTTAAAAAAGAATAAATTGAATAATAGTTCCAAGTGGTTTACATTTGGAAAAAAATTAGACCGTAGTTTAAAGCTATGGTCTTTTTAATACATACAAACATAAAAATTTAAACCTCAAACAAACTTTATAAATAGTCTGGTAATTCTATTGTGGTAGATGTTTTAATGTCTATTGTAAAAAAGTAAGTAAAACGATTTGACAAAAAAAATGATATCATGGTACTATAAATGTAACAATGGTGCTATAAATGTAACCATACATAATTGTAAGAGGATAAGAGTGTTATGTTATACTTTAATTTTCAAAGGTATAAAAATGGAGATACGTTGATCCTATATTTAGTAGTTGAGGTTTAGATTTTATAAATTAGGAAAAGAAATATGAATATAAAAATTTTGAAGTATATTTTGATAATTGCATCTATAATAACCATATTCGTAGGATATAATGCCTTTAAAAAGCATATACCCATGTATGTAGCGATTATATGTGTGTTTGTTTGTGCAATATTATCGTTAGATTATTTCTTCAACAAAAAAAAGCATGTAAATATGAATATAAGAAGACCGTATCGTATATATTAAAGTCATTGTTATGTGATTAATTTGCATTATAAACATATATGGAAGTGATTATATGGAAGTAGTAATTGAAAATAGAATAGCAGAATTTAGAAAAGAACTTGGATTATCGCAACATAAACTAGCTAAAGCTGTTGGTATGAAAAGAAGGTCAATAATGGCTTATGAAAATAATACAATAAGCCCAACTCTGGAAACTGCATACAAAATATGCAAGGTATTAAATAAAGATATTAAAGAAGTATTTATATTTAAGTAGAAGTGCGATTAAGTTATATTAGTCCATCTTATTTGATTATAGATAAGATAGTTAAAATAAAGGTAGGATAATTTTAATTAATAAGGATGGATAGTTGGAAACGTGATGAATCAGAAGTCACTTTTAATATATATTTTAATGATAGTTTCTAGTGTAGGGTATTACTTGCTAAAAGCTAGGAATGATAAGTTTATTTATGTATGGGTTGTTATTTTTGTCATTGCTACAATTCTCCAGTCTATAATTAATAATAGGATATTTAAGAAAGTAAAACAAAATTAGTTTATATGGATATAATATTTGTCCTATGGGTAATTTTTATACCAAGAATTTACTTACCTTACGGTTTATCTCGTTTGATTATGGCAATTATAGCAACAGTATACGCTTGTATCGTTTCAAGTAAAAAGACATATTTGTTAAAAGGTAGAAAGGAAAAATATTTTAGTAGGTGATAATATGGGACTTTTATTTAATGATAACAATGAAATAAATGAAAAAATAAAAAATGAATTTGGGAATTTAGATAATCACTTGTTAGCAATTAAGCATAATGATTTAAAAACAGGTCTTGCTAAGTTGATAGCTAGTAATATTTTTTATACTTTGGATTCAAATAGAACTTTTATCTTATATTTTTCAAATAAAGGAATTCACGAAGTGGAAATAAGTAATTCTTTAAAAAGAGATTTCTTATTTATGCCATGGAATGAAGTTAGTTCTTTTGATATCGAAGTTAAAAATAATAAAGCCATCATAGAATTAGTTCATATTGGAAAAAAAATAGGATATGAAATTCCTTTTAATGGAAAAATTTTTGGCGCTAACAAGGATAATTTCAAAAAATTAGAAGACAAAGAATGGAATAAAATTTAAGTAATTTAGTTGATAATAATCAATCTTAGTTATGATGAATAAAAACTACTAAGAATCTAGGGATAGATTTTTAGTAGTTTTTTATTTTCGAAAATAACAATTGTAAAAGTAAGGGAGAAATGTAAGGATAATAGAATAAGAAAAAAACAACTTAAAATATATTTATCAGATGAAGAAAAAAAATTTATATTGTAGACCTAGAAGCATTTAGAAATCTCCAATCGTTAATTTCAAATGCAATAAATAACATAAACCAGATTGCAAAAGCTACTAATACAACTGGTATTATTTACAATAAAGATATAGATTATATGAGAGAAAAAATAGAGAAATTGTCAAAAGAAATATGGATTTTCTTCTACAGGATGCACAATAAGAATAGGAACAACCTGCAAAGAGATGACACCCGAGCAGATAAAAATTAGGTATGAGAAAAAGTTCATAGATAATGAATACATGCTTAAGAAAAGGTCAAAATCATATGATTTATCCTTTAGAGAACTTAAGATATATTATTCTGAAAAAAATTACCATTTAGAAGATAAGTCTTTTGAGACAAATTTAAATTTAAGGAATGAAGCCGGAGAATATAATTTACTTGCAGAATTATTATCTGATAAAAACAATATTCCCTTTATTTTTGTGAAATTTCAAGGAGAAAATAAGTCTTCTATATCTGAAAGAAGTGATTATGGTTATGGATGTATTTTAACAACATATGGAAAAATAAAAAACAGATTACAGGCTGAAAATATATGTATATCTGATACGACAGTCAGACCAAGAAAAGATACATATTTATTTGATTATGATTGTGTTAATGAGGCTATTTTAAATGCTTTAGTTCATAACGACTGGACAATTACAGAGCCTCAGATTTCAATGTTTAATAACAGACTTGAAATTCTTTCTCATGGTGGACTTCCTAATGGAATGACAAAAGAACAATTCTTTGAAGGAATAAGTAAACCTAGAAATGCTACATTGATGAGAATATTTTTAAATATGCGACTTACAGAACATACAGGGCATGGTATTCCAACGATTGTAGAAAAATATGGAAAAGATGTTTTTCAAATTGAAAGTAACTATATTAGATGCACGATTCCTTTTGATAAAGAAGTAATTGATCAAACAGACAATAAAAATGTCGGTTTGAATGTCGGTTTGAATGTCGCTTTAAATAAGACGGAAAAGAAAGTGATAGAACTTTTGATAGAAAATCCAAGTATGACATCAGTTGAGCTTGCAGAAATGGTAGGAGTAACTAAGAGGACTATTGAAAGAGCTTTTAAATCTTTGCAAGAAAAGAAGATGATTGAAAGAATTGGCTCAAAACGAGATGGGAATTGGATTGTGGTGAGATAAATGATAATATTATTAAAAAAGTTTGATATAAAGAGCTAGTATAAAATATTAATATCTGTGCTTGCAAAATGAATGCAAAAAATCGGATAAACATAAATAAATCAGATAATAAGACTAAATCCGACTACTAAAACCTTGATTTTATGCCATTTATATAAAACGACATCAATGGACATATTGAGTTTGAGTAGTATAGAGTGGATTAAAGTTCTAATTTACTAAAAATTTCTATAAAACTTAAATATAAAATGCATCTTTAACATTAATTTGTGCTATTTTTACTTATAAAATTATGAAAAGTCACATGTAAGAAAATGGATGCATTTTTATTTTAACATAAAAAAATAATCTATTTTTATTATAAACAGTTATTTATAACTGAAAAATAAATTCTATAAATATAGTAGTAATAAATGTTTAATGACAGGAAATAAGATGTAATCATTAAAAAATAAAATTATAGGACGTAATATTTGCTGGATGATAAACTTGTAAATGTTGTAATATGTTGATGAAATTTTTTGTTTTAATGTTATTTTGTTCAAAACAAAAAAATAATAATTTGAAACGAAAATACAAATAATTAAGATACAAAAGGAAATTATGTATGGAACCATTTAATAAAAAAATAAATGAAGATGAAGCTATAAAATGCTTAAAAGAATATGATTCTAGATATAAAAATTTAGTAAAATCAGAACGTCCAGACTTTATTTCTGAAGAAGATAGCATTGGAGTAGAGCTTACACTTGTAGAATTTGATAATTTTATTGATAGCTTTAAGTATAAAAATAAAACTTTGATAGAATATGCTAGAATGAATAAAAAAATTATACCTAATAAAAAGAAAGAATTTAAAATTATTGATGAAATAATATATAATAATTATTCAGCTGATAATATAGATGATATAAATATTTTTATTGACAGTTATTATTATAAAAAAGGTAATGATTTATTGAAAATAGAATCTATTGAACAGTATAAAAAATTAGATCCAAACACTAATCTATACTTAAAGTCATTATTTCCTGATGAAAGATATATTAATGGTCAAAGAATTATTTGCCATTTGCCTTGTACATTTTGGTCAGGACAAATAGTAGATAAATATTTAAGAGCTGTAAATGTAAAAAATAATAAGTTTGAAAATTATAAAAAATTTGATGAAAATTCATTACTTTTAATTAACTACACTACGGGATTAGAAGAAAATATAGAATTTGAAGAAAAAATAAAATAATGAACATATTAATTTAGATTAAATTGAAGATATTTATGATTATATAGAGCTTTCTAGTGAACAAGAATCACCAGATGAAGTTTACAAAATATTGAAAAAAGTAGAAAAACTAGATCCAAATAATTTAGATGTTAAAGTAATATTAGCTGGATTTTCATGTGAAAATGGTATAAAGTATGTAAATAAACTTGAAAAAATTGTTGAAAAATACTTAATTAGAAAGAACGAAATCAAAAATGAATATAATTATGACTTTGATTTTGAAGATAGATCACTTGTAAGATGTTATTTTACTATTCTTCAAGAATACTCAAATCTTGGAGTTATGAATAAAGTTATAGAAATTTCTAAAAAAATAATGAAACTTGATTTAATGGATAGAACAGAATCAAGATATAATCTTTTAATGGCTTATTTATATTATGAAATGGAATGAGAAGCTATTGAATTATATAAAAAATATAGTGGAAAATATGATTGTTATATGACATTCTTAATGGCTATTTTATATTTCAGATTATTTGATATTAAAAAATCAAAAAAAAATACTTAAAAAATTTATTTTCATTGAATTCAGATGCAAGTCAATTCTTTCAAATGCTTGATATGACGAAATTACAACATTATATGAATAATTTGATGGTATTAGTTTTATTCCAGGTACAATACAAGAAATGTTGATGATTTACAATTAACCATGGATTAGATATGCATTGAATGAGAATTTTGTTGATTTTGCAGTAGATTATTTAACCGATTTAGAGTATAAACAATTAGAAAAAGATATGTAATCTTTATAAACTATTACATATTTATATTTAATTATAATAATGAGATTAAGCAGATTTTTATCTGCTTTTTTTATT
>NZ_JBFNGB010000007.1:0-80691 GCF_046035835.1 Helcococcus bovis | reverse complement strand
TTACAGAAATAAGTAAACATAATACAAGTAATTTCTTCATTATTAATATTCCTCCCAATTTATAGATATTGGACACTTTCCTATATTTGAACCACTATTTTCAAAAGTTTTATCCAAATTTTTTGAACTATCTTCATATGGAACTATAACATCTCCTGACTTTGTAATATATCTAAATAATACCATTGGACTTCCATTAAATTCGTTAAAATATGAGTCATATCCTGGTAAAACTAATTTTTTTTCAAATTTTACAATTTTTGAATGTGACTCTACATAATAAGTATAAGTTTTAGTTAAATTTTTACCAGTGCAATATCCATAATATGGGAGTTCATACGAATACCCTGCTTCAGCTACTTCTACAAAATTTAATACTAACAAACAAACTACTAATAAAAACGCATATAATTTTTTCCTCATTATTTCCTCCTTTATTTTTGCATTTATAAGTATAACTAAATTTTGTATCATTTTGTGACAATATTATAATATTTCTTTACAAATATTATAATTAATTAATATTTTTAAAAAAATATTATCTTTAATAAAAATATTACATTATTTCTATTAAATCAATCCAAGTGTATATTCAAAATCACATCCATTTTCTAACAATTCCCATGTGATTTTTGTTTCATTAAAAATATTTCCATTAATTTTCAATTCTTTTACAAATTTCTTTTGATGGTAATTTTCATTAACTTTAATATTTATTTTATTTCCATTGTATAAAGTTATTGATGCATTATTCCAAAATGGCATACCTAATTGATACTCATTAGATCCTGGACATAATGGGTAAAATCCTAAACTTGAAAATATATACCAAGCTGACATTGAGCCATTATCCTCATCTCCTGGATATCCCTTCCAATCATATCTAAAATAATTTAATAGTATTTCCTTAATAATTAATTGGGTATTTTTAGGTTGATCCACATAATTAAATAAATATGGAAGGTGGAATGATGGTTGATTTGATATCGCATGATGTCCCAAGTGTGCCATTGCATACTCTCTCATTTCGTGAATTTCATATCCATAAGCTCCATATTTATATTCAGTTTTTGCATTAGTCAATTCTTCAAGCTTTTTACTAAAATTGTCTTTTCCATCAAATAATTCAATTAAACCATTTACATCATGATAAATATTATATGAATTTTGATATGCTGAACCTTCAGTATATGGAGATCCCCAGTTTAATGGATCAAATCCATCAGTAAATTTGCCATTTCTATCTTTTGCTCTCATAAATCCTGTTTGACCATCAAATAAGAATTTATAATTTTTAGAATAATCAAAATATTTTTGAGCAATTTCATTCTTACCTAATTTATTTGCAACCATTGCTATAGACCAGTCAGATAGACAATTATCAAGTGTTTGATTTACTGATTCATGTAAATCTGATGGTACATATCCGTATTCTCTATATTCACTAGTCCCTGCTCTACCATAAGTTGCTTTTCCAGAAGAAACTTCTGCACCTTTAATCATTGCATCTAAAAGTTCTTTCATATATTTATTTCCAATACCTTTTGATGAAGCTTCTGCAATTATATTGTCTACAAGTGTGCCAGGCATTAAACCTCTTTCATCAGGAGAAAGCCATTTTGGTAAATATCCACTTTCATTATATTGATTGATATATCCTTCAAGTATATCTTCAAAAATTTCTCTATCAACTAATGAAAATAGTGGAAATAGAGTTTTGTGTAAATCCCACATTCCCATATTAGTAAACATTTTTCCTTTTTTCACAGATTTTGATAATGTGTCATAATGTAGATTTTCACCATTTTCATCAACTTCATAAAATTTCATCGGGAATAAAAATGCTCTATATACCGCATGATAAAACATTCTTTCTTGAGAAATTTTATCATATGGATTGTACTGATCGTAATTTGATTCTTCATCTAAATTATCAACCTCAAATTTATCAAAATATTTTTGCCATTTTTGCTCTGTTTCAGCTAACATTTTTTCAAAATCTCTAGTCATAATTTTATGATTAAATTTAGCTTGATTTAAAGAAATAAATGATGTCGATAAGTATAATTCATTTTTAGCCCCTGAAATTAAATACTTATCTTCTTCCAATTTTTCAAAATTAAAATCATTATCAAAATCTATAACTATATACATTTTAAAATTTTCATCTTCACAACCAGAAAAATTATTAACATATCCTTCGATTTTATTGTCTTTCTTTTCTAATACTAAATTCTTCCCTTCTAAAATAAACTGAGGATTTTTTACATTATATTTAATTATTGCTGAATCCTTTGATGCTGTAATCATTGCAATTTCATCATTTTCAAACATGATTTCATTATAATGAGGCAAGAAATTTGATTCTTTATTTTTGTACATTCTTACATTTTCAATTTTATTTACAGGCAATATTGTAAATGAGCTAAAATCGCCCATCCATGGACTTGGTTGATGAGTTATTCTAAACCCTTCAAATGTTTTGTGATTTGGATTAAACCACCATGAACCTGCCTCTTTTTTCGTTTGTACACAGAAATAATTTGAACCAAAAGGTTCACCTGTATATGGAAGTGTGTTACCATTTGAAAACTCATAAACGCTATCTGTTCCCACTCTTGTATCTGTAAATTTGTATTTTCTAAATTGTTCTAAAAATTTATTTTTCATATTTCCTCTATAATTTTATTATATATAAAAAAGGATTAACAATTAGTTAATCCCCTTATATTTTATGAAAATCAATTGCTTACTAGTGACGCCAACAGATGACGCTTACCTAGATAATGTCACATATATAAGACTTACTATTGATACATACATTTTATCACTAATATTTCTGAATTGTCAATTTTTTTAGGAAAAATAAATTTATACATTTAAACAAATAATAATTTTTTTAGAAATTTTATTGTTTATTATCCCTGATTCATCTATATAAATATTCACTTAACCTTCCTAATTTTCACTTCTTCTTTTTAACAGTAATATTAAGCTCTTTTCTAAATTTCTCAATAACCTTTTTTTCAAGTCTAGAAACTGTCATTTGACTAACTCCTAGTTTATCAGCTATTTCTCCTTGTGTCATTTTGTCAAAATATCTGTATACAACAATCTTTCTTTCTAAATCATCAAAATTTTCCATAGCATCTTTAATGAAGGCCATATCTTCAACTATCTGATAATTTTTATCTTCTTCTCCAAGTAAATCAGCAAAACTAACTTCTCTATCTTCAGATGAAGAATCTAGATTTTTGTCAATAGATTGAGGAGAATAAACTTGAGATGCATCCATAGCTTCAATTACTTCTTCTGATGAAACATTTAGTAAATTAGCTATTTCATCAATTGTTGGAGTTTTTTGTAATCTTTGAGCTAAATCATTTTTTGCATTATTTATTCTCTTGGATAACTCTTGTATTCTTCTAGGTACTCTAATTACCCAACCTTTATCTCTGAAATATCTTTTAATTTCACCTGTTATAGTCGGTGTAGCAAATGATGAAAATTCAAATCCTCTATCTGAATTAAATCTGTCTAAAGCGAGGATTAATCCTAAAGAAGCAATTTGATATAAATCATCAAATTCAATCCCTCTATTAGAATATTTTTTAGCTAAAATTTCAGCAATATAAAGATTTTTAGAAATCAAATCATCTCTTATTAATTTTATTTCTCTTTTAATTTTCTGTAATTCTTTTTTATCTTCAGATTTTTCAGATTTTTCTAATTTTTTTTCTTTAGATCTTAATTTTTCTAAATTTTTAAAACTTTCAAAATCTTTTATTTTCTCTTCAGATTTTTTTACATCAGCCATATTACATCCTTATTTATTTAAAACAACTACTATTTTATCATCCTCTATTACTAATTGATCAGATAGATATAATATAATTTGCTTTTTAATTTCAAAAATAGCATCATTTTGATTATCTTCTTTAACAAATTTTAAATTTTCAAAATCAACTTGTATATATGATTCTCCAAGCTTAAATGATATATCTATTTTTTCGTTACTAGGAATGATTAATGTAAATATTTCAGATACAACTTGTTGTAAATCTGCAACTTTATCTACATCAAATCCAACTTTATTAGCTAAAGAAGCTGATGATAATCTTAAAAGTTGTGTGTATATCGGATTACTTGGTAATTCAATTTTTATAGTATCCATTAATCCTCCATATTAAATAATTCTGTTAATTTTGTGATTTTAAATAATTTATAAATATTTCTATTAGCATTATTTATTGTAAGTGATTTTGATTTGTCTTTAGCAGCTTTATAAACTGTCATTATAGCTCCTATACCTGTTGAATCTATATATTTTAATTCTGAAAAATCAAATACAATATCTTTATCCAATATTTTATATTTTTCTAAAACTTCATTCTTAAAATTTTCAACTACATTTATGTCTAAATCACCTAAAACTTGTATCTCTAAATTTTCATTTTCATTATATTTTACTTCAAAAGCCATAATATTCTCCTATTCAACTTCTTCTATATATTTTGCACATGCAACTATATTTTCTTCATCAGAACGAACTTTCTTCAATCTTACACCTTGAGTTGTTCTTCCCATTGTTGAAATATCTTTTACGTTTAATCTTATAATCTCACCATTTGCTGAAACTAAAATTATTTGATCTTCTTGATTTACTAATTTAGAAGCTACAATTTTTCCTGTTTTTGGTGTTAATTTATATGTTTTAACACCTTTACCACCTCTATTTTGAGGACTATAGTACTTGATTAATGTCTTTTTACCATATCCTTTTTCTGTAACTATAAAAATGTATTCATTTTTGTCTATCACACTTAAATCAACGACATTATCACCTTTATTTAGTGAGATTCCCTTTACACCTTGGGCAGTTCTACCCATCGGTCTTACATCTTTAAGGTTAAATATTATTGATTGCCCATTTTCAGTTACCATCAATACATTTGTATCAGGATCTACTTCTCTAGCACCAATTAATTCATCCCCTTCATTTAAGGTTATTGCTATTATACCTGTTGTTCTAATATTATAGAATTCACTAGCTTCTATTCTCTTAATCTTACCTTCTTTTGTAGCTAAGATAATAAATTTATCATCATCTTGTTCTTTTACAGGTATTACTGCTGAAACTTTTTCATCTTGTGTTAATTGTAGAATATTTATAATCGCTTGACCTTTTGATTGTCTCTTACCTTCTTTTATTTCAAAGGCTTTTTTCTTAAATACTTTACCTTTATTTGTGAAGAATAAAATATTATCATGAGTACTTGTTACAAATAAGTTTTGAACAAAATCATCTTCTTTTGTTGTCATCCCTGTAACCCCTCTTCCACCTCTATTTTGAACTTTATAGGTATCTGCAGGTAATCTCTTAATATATCCTTGATTTGTCAATGTAATTATAACTTCTTCTTCTTCAATTAAATCTTCTTCATCAACTTCTTCTACATCTCTTTTAATTCTAGTTCTTCTTTCATCAGAATATTTTTCTTTGATTTCTAATAATTCTCCCTTGATTATTCCCATTAAGATGCTTTCATCCGCAAGAATTTCTTTTAATCTCTTGATTGTAGCCAATAATTCATTATATTCTTCTTCTAATTTTTCAACATTAAGACCATTCAATCTCTTTAATTGCATGTCTAATATTGCTTGACCTTGAATATCTGTTAGACCAAATCTCTTTGTAAATTCTTTCTTAATTTCTTCGTCATCATAATTAGATCTTATAATTTTAACTATTTCATCAATATTGTCATAAGCAATTCTCAATCCTTCAACAATATGAGCTCTAGCTTCTGCTTTATCCAAATCAAACTTTGTTCTTCTTGTTACAACTTCTTTTTGATGTTCAATATAATAATGAATTAATTCTTTTAATGTTAAAACTTTTGGTACACCATCAACTAATGCAAGATTTATAATACCAAATGTTGTTGTTAATTGAGTATGTTTGTATAAATTATTTAATACAACATTTGGATTTGCATCTCTTTTAGTTTCGATAACAATCCTTGTACCATTTCTATTAGATTCATCTCTTAAATCAGCAATTCCTTCTAATTTTTTATCTCTAACAAGTTCTGCAATTTTCATAATTAATCTTGCTCTATTAACTTGATAAGGAATTTCTGTAACTACTATAATATGTTTACTTTTAAATTCTTCAATGTGAGCTTCAGCTCTTAATTTAACTTTTCCCCTACCTGTTTTATACGCATCAATTATAGGCTTTCTTCCCATAATATTTGCTCCAGTTGGAAAATCAGGACCTTTAATATGCTTCATCAATCCTTCAACAGTAATTTCATTATCATCTATAAAAGCAACACAACCGTCTATAACCTCTCCTAAATTATGAGGTGCCATATTAGTTGCCATACCTACAGCAATCCCCGCAGAACCGTTAACAAGTAGGTTAGGAAATCTAGCAGGTAATACTTTTGGTTCTAATTCTTCCTCATCAAAGTTTGGTTGAAAATCAACTGTATCTTTGTTTATTTCTCTCAACATTTCCAAAGTAAGTTTTGTCATTCTTACCTCAGTATAACGTTGAGCTGCAGCTCCATCACCATCTATAGAACCGAAGTTTCCTTGACCATCTACTAAAGGATATCTTGTATTAAAATCTTGTGCTAATCTTACAACTGCATCATAAATTGCAGAGTCTCCATGTGGATGGAAACGACCCATTACTTCCCCTACAAGTCTTGCAGACTTTCTATGTGGTTTATTTGGTGCTAATCCTAATTGATTCATACCATAAAGTATTCTTCTATGAACCGGTTTTAGACCATCTCTTACATCAGGCAATGCCCTTGAAACAATAACTGACATAGAGTAATCAAGATAAGCTTCTTTCATTTTTGTCTCAATATCTTGAGCTATAATATTTGATTTATCAAATTCTGCCATTCTCTACTCCATTCTATGCATCAATATTTTTTGCATATTGTGCATTTTCTTCTATAAACTCTCTTCTTGGTTCAACTTTATCACCCATTAATGTTGTAAATGTATCATCTAAAGTAATTGATTCATTATCAATTTTCACCTGAATTAAAATTCTATTATCTGGATGC
Source organism: Helcococcus bovis (assembly GCF_046035835.1). Classification (NCBI taxonomy): domain Bacteria; kingdom Bacillati; phylum Bacillota; class Tissierellia; order Tissierellales; family Peptoniphilaceae; genus Helcococcus; species Helcococcus bovis. Next base: position 73,600 of record NZ_JBFNGB010000007.1, on the reverse strand, counting down.
ATTGTTGTTTCCCATAGTTGATCAGCATTCATTTCACCAAGCCCTTTATATCTACTTAACTTGTAATTTTCACCTTTTATACCATCTAAAACTATTTTTAATTCTTTTTCATCATAAACATATCTTTCTTTTTTACCTTGAGTTACCTTAAATAGAGGTGGTTGTGCGATAAACACATTTCCATTTTCTATCAATGGTCTCAAATATCTATAGAAGAATGTTAACAATAAGGTATCGATGTGAGCACCATCAACGTCAGCATCTGTCATTATAATTATCTTACCGTAACGTAATTTTTCAATATTAAAATCTTCTCCGATTCCTGTACCAAAAGCTGTAATCAACGCTTTAATTTCATCGGAACTTAAAACTTTAGCTACTCTAGCTTTTTCAACATTCATAATTTTACCTTTAATTGGTAATATAGCTTGAGTTCTATTATCTCTACCCAGTTTTGCTGAACCACCAGCTGAATCCCCTTCGACTATAAAAATTTCATTTTCTGTAATATCTGTAGATTGACATTCTGCTAATTTTCCTGGAAGTGTTGTATTTGATAATATAGAATTTTGCTTTCTAGAGATATCTCTAGCTTTCTTTGAAGCTTCTCTTGCTCTTCTTGAAGCTTCACATTTATCAACTATTAATTTTGCAACCTTAGGATTTTCTTCCAAATATGCTGAAAATTTTTCTGTTAAGAATGAATCTACTATTCCTCTCATTTCTGAAGAACCCAATTTTCCTTTTGTTTGTCCTTCAAATTGAGGATTAGATAATTTAACAGCGACAATAGCTGTTATCCCTTCTCTAATATCTTCTCCCGAAAAGTTTTCATCTTTTTCTTTAAGCATTTCATATTCTCTAGCATAATTGTTTATAGTCTTTGTAAGACCTGATCTGAAACCTGTTAAATGAGTACCACCTTCACCGGTAAGAACTGTATTTGCAAAAGATAATATATTTTCAGAATACGCATCAGAATATTGAAATGCTATATCAACCTCAGAACCATCTACCATCCCCTTAAAATGAATAATATCATTGTGTAAAGGTGTCTTTTTAGAATTTAAGAACTCCACGAATGATGATAAACCACCTTCAGCTAAAAATACTTTTTTATATGTTTTTTCTTCTCGTTCATCTATAAGAGTAATTTTCAATCCTTCATTTAAGAAAGACATTTCTTGAAATCTTTTTTCTAATGTTTTTCTATTGAATTCTACAGTTTCAAAAATAGTATCATCTGGCCAAAATCTTACAGATGTACCAGTTTCTTCTGTAGCTTCATGTTTTACTAATTTTGTAGTTGCATCTCCACGCTTAAATTCTTGAGTATATCTAAAACCATCCCTTTTTACTTCTGCAACTAATTTATTTGAAAGTGCATTTACAACTGATACCCCTACACCGTGTAAACCACCCGAAAACGCATATGCTTCAGAGTCAAATTTACCACCAGCATGAAGGATTGTTAATACAGTTTCTAATGTTGATTTTCCTGTTGTGGCATGTTTTTTTACTGGAATACCTGATCCATTATCAGTAACTTCACAAGATCCATCTTTATGAATTTTTATTTCAATAGCATTTGCTCTACCTGCTAATGCCTCGTCAACTGAATTATCTACAACTTCATATACTAAATGATGTAGACCTCTTTCATCGGTAGAGCCAATATACATACCAGGTCTTACACGAACTGCTTCAAGTCCTTCTAAGACCCTGATGTTTTGTTCACCATAATTTGAATTTTTTGCCATTTTATTTCCTTTCGTTTATAACTTTCCCATCTATAATTTTATAAATATTTCCATTTAATCTTCTAAAATCAATATTTAATAAGGTATTTGTTGTAATTATGTTCTGGTATTTTTTAGATTTTTCAACTAATAACGCTGCCCTTGTATTATCAAGTTCTGAAAAAACATCATCCCATAAAAGTATTGGTTTTGTTTTAGTAATAGTTTCTATTAACTTTGCCTCTGCCAATTTTAATGATAACATTATAGTTCTCTGCTGTCCTTGTGAACCATAAATCTTAGCATCGTTTCCGTTTATATTAAAAACTAAGTCATCCTTATGCGGCCCAATAATGCTTGAAAATCTATTTATCTCTTTTTCTGTATTTTCTAAAATATTTTTTTTATAATTTTTTTGAATTATATCAAGATTAGAAAAATCTTTAGAATAATTATTTATATATTCTATATTTAATTCTTCTTTACCTGAACTTAATTCATAATGAAACTCTTTAGCATACTCTCTCAATATTTCCAAATATTTATATCTATATATCGCTATCTTTGAACCATATTCTACTAACTTCTGATTATATGTATCTAAAAGTTGATTAAAATATTTTGTTTTGTTATTTTTTAATAATTCATTTTTTTGACTTCTAATTTTGTTATAACTATAAAGATAATTTTTATAACTTATATCATTATTAGAAATAATATCATCTAAAAATCTTCTTCTCATTTGAGGTGTCTCTTTGACTATTAAAATTTCTTCCGGTGAAAATATTACAACTCCAAATTGACTTTTTAATTTACCTAGATTATTTATCTCTACTTCATTAATTCTTATTTTTTTCTTTTCTCTCTTAGATAGCTTTATCTCTACAATTTTCTTTTTTTCATTATTTAATATTTTAGCTTTTAAATATAATTGGTCTTTATTAAAATTTATTAATTCATTCTCTTTAAGATTTTTAAAACTATACCCCCTAGCACAAATATATATAGCTTCAAGTAAATTTGTCTTTCCCTGAGCATTCTTACCTACTAAAATATTTGTGTTATCATGAAAAAATATTGTTTCATCTTCATAATTTCTGTGGTTGATAAGTCTTAATTCTTTAATTATCATTATTCCTCTATTTCAATAGTATAATCTAAAACTTCTACTACATCCCCAATTCTAATTTTTTTACCTCTTTGAGTACAAATATCACCGTTAAATTTCACATTACCATCAACTATTAATTCTTTTGCTTCTCCACCAGTTTGAACTATGGAGGCATATTTTAATAATTGATCTAATTTTATAAATTCTGTTTTAATTTTTACTTTTTTATTCATAATTACCTCTTATTGAGAAAGTCTTACAGGTAAAACTAAGTATAAATAATTATCATCTTCATCTACTGGATAAATTGTCATTGGTGATAAAGGTGTAGTTAAATGAAGTACAACTTCATCTGAATCCATTTCCTTTAAACCATCTGTTAAATATTTTGTATTAAATGCTATCCTTAAATTTTCACCTTCTTGCTTTCCATAAATTTTTTCATCTAATTTTCCAAGTTCTGAATTAGAATTTATACTTATTTCTCCATCAACAAAATCAAGTTTTGTTAGACTGGCATTTGCACCAGTTGTTAATAATTGTGCTCTTTCTAAAGCATTTACTAAATCATTTCTATTTACAATTACCTTTGTACTATATGAATTGTTCAATATTTTATTGTAATCTATATATGGTTTATCTATTAATCTTGTAAATATTTTGGTATTTCCATTGATAAAAGCAATATGACCTTTCATAAATACAACATCTGTAGTTTTATCATCTAAAACTTTTGACAATTCATTAAATGCTTTTTTTGGTATTATACAAGAAAAATTTTCATTTGATGTAAAATCAAATTTTTTTATTGCCATTCTATACCCATCAAGACCAACGAATTTTAAATTATTATCTTTTAATTCAAACAATAATCCTGTAAGTGCCAATCTTGTTTCATCAATAGAAGTAGCAAACTTGGTTTCTCTAATAGCTTTTAATAAATCTTCATTATCTATAGTTAAATTCACTTTTTCTTCAATTTCAGGCAATGCTGGAAAATCCATAGAAGATTGGCTAGATATATTAAATACTGATTTTTGACATTTTATATTTACATTATCATTTTCTATAGTAATTTCTATAATATCATTAGGCATTTTTTTTATAATATTACCTATAATATTGGATTTTATTACTGCAGAACCTTCTTCCATAACATCACAATTAACTTTAGTTTCTACAGAAATTTCTAAATCTGTTGAAGTTAAAATTAATTGATCTTTAACAGCCTTAAATAATATACCTTCTAAAATTTGAATAGTTGATTTATTAGAAATAGCTTTTTGAGCAATAGAAATGTGTTTATCCAAATCAACTTTATTAATATTAAATTTCATTTTCACTCCTGTTATATATATTTTTAAATTAGTAATAATAGTAGTAGGGACGGTTGATAAGTGGATAACTAAATTAAATATTAAAATATAATAAAAAACATAGTTAATATCAATGTGGATAACTTATGAAAATATAATAGATTTATCCTAAGTTTTCAACATTATCGACTTTTTAATTTGGCAATGATATCCTCTACTTCTTTTTTTATTTCCCTATCAGTTTCTATTAAGGTTTTAATTTTATCATCCCCATGCATTACTGTCGTATGGTCTCTATTAAATGAATCAGCAACTTTAACTAGCGATATATTAGTTAACTTTCTAGATAAATGCATCGCTATCTGTCTAGGAATTGATATAGTTTTTTGTCTATTTTGTTTGATTAAATCGTCAGTTTTTAGATTATAATAATCAGCTACTGCGATTTTTATACTTTCTAATGTTATTGGTTTTTCTTTTTTTTCTTCAATAGCAAGAGCTGTCTTTGCAATTTCTAAAAATTCTTCATTATCTATATTATGATCAGATTTTTGACATATAATTTTATAGTAAGCCATAACTTTTAGTATTGCACCCTCTATATTTCTTATATTAGATGTAACATTTTGTGCAATGAACTCAATTACATTATTTGGTACATCATATTTCTCCATATTTATTTTATGTTTTATAATAGCTACTCTTGTTTCAAAATCTGGTTTTTGAATATCAGCAATCATTCCGCCACTAAATCTAGTAACAAGTCTTTCTTCTAACCCTTTTATCTCTTCAGGTCTCTTATCTGATGTGAAAATAATCTGTTTATTTGCTTGTTGTAAAGAATTAAAAGTATGAAAAATTTCTTCTTGAGTACTTTCTTTTCCAGATATAAATTGAATATCATCAATCATCAAAACATCACAATTTCTATATTTTTCTCTAAATATTTGAGAATTCATAACAGAATTTTTATTATCAGTAATTGTTGATATAAACTCATTAACAAAATTTTCACTTGTAGTGTAGATAACTTTTTTTTCTGGAGATTTTTCTAAAATTTTATGACCTATAGCTTGCATTAAATGAGTTTTACCTAAACCGGAATTTCCATAAATGAAAAATGGATTATAAATAGTTCCGGGATTTTCTGAAACACTAATAGCAATAGCAAGAGCTAAATCATTTGATTTACCTCTAACAAAATTTGCAAAAGTATTTTTTTTATCTAAATTATCAATATAAGAATATTTTAAAGGAGTGGTTTTATTAACTTTTTTATTAAGCTCATCTAGAGGTTCAGATAAATCAAAATTCTTTTGTCCATCTAATTGTTTATTTTCTATTTTTGTTGAGTTTTTAATTTGTTTAAATAAATCATCCTTCGTATCTAATAAAACTAAATTAGTTAATTCCCCATAATAGTTAGACAATTTATTTTCTATAGATTTTTTATATTTATCATTTACTATTTTTAAAATAAATGTAACTGAAGAATAAACATAAATTGTAGAATTAATCTTTTTTAGTGGAATTAAAGGTTTTATCCACGTATTGTAATGGACTTCAACCATTTCAAGAAAAAGTTCTTCTTGTACTTTTTCCCATATTTGATTTAAATTATCCATTTAACCTCCTTTTTTATAGTTATAAACATAGTTATCAACAATTTAAAACAAGTAAAATAAACATATTTAATGATTAACAAATAAGTTATCCACTTTAAATTTATTAAATGTGGAAAAAATAAATCCACAAAAAATATTATTGAAATTTATTGATTTTAGCAAAAAAAAATTAAACTTATAAACATTTAATCCACAAATGTGTATAACTTTTATTATTTTGTTAATAACTAGTACATATTTCTATATAATTATATCAACAAATACTAAAAAATACAAAAATTTAAAAGTTATCAACAAGTGTGGAAAAAATAATTTACGGTTTATTTTAATATAGGTATTATCTAAGCTTTATGCAAATTAAAACTATTATATTTGTTTTTTGTTGTAATAAATAAAAAAATTTTGATATAGTGTATGTGTTAAAAAATGAAAACGTCAACTATATTTTATATACTTACCCTTTTTGCTGAATTACCAGCAAAGAGGTTTTTTTAATAAAAATCTTTTATAAAAAAATATTTCATAATTTATATAATTATTAAAATAGAGAGAAATTAATCAATAAATTATTATTTTTAAACAAATTTCTAAAAAATAGGTATTATATTTGACAATATTTAATAAAGTAAATATAATACCTGACTTTTTGAGTTAGATATAAAAATATGGTGCTAAGCTAGATTTTAAAAACTATGGATTATTCATTCATACTTAAATTGTTTATGTGGTGTAACTAGTTTTTTTTTCTTCGGATAATTAGTTATAGATGTAGTCGACATTGTTATTGGATATAAATTTGTAATTCCTACTTTATAAAATTATGGCAGAAATGTGATAAAATGTTAACACCAATATTGTTACATTTTTTTTATAATTAAAAGCAGACAGATTTCAAAATTTTCCATGTTTTGTCCGTAAAATTTTGAATCTTTTGAAGAAAATAGCAGACAAAAAGCCTTTATTCGCCATTTTTGTCCGTAAATTTTAAGTAGAAATGTGAATTACTTCGATAAAAGCAGACGAAATTAATGAAATTTAACGTTTCATCCGTAAAAGGTGCTGATAATAGCAGATGAAAGTGTTAAAAATAGAGATTTCATCCGTAAAATAGTCAAAAATAGGGATGAAATTTTTTAGTTCTGATTTAATGAAAATCATATTAAACACATTAAATTTAAAAGCGGTAGAAGTTTGCATAAGGTCAATTTTTTTTTACAAAAAGACTATCATTAATATTTTTCATTTGGAAATATCCAATAAGCTTTTTAGGTGAATCATAATAAAATTCTTTTTATTTATAAATTATTATTTTTAAATAAATTCCCGAAAAATAGCTATTATACTTGACAATATTCAATAAAGCAAATATAATAAAAGTTAGCATTTTACAATAGATAATTATGTAAAATTGTAAAAGATTAAATAAGTTTACAAAATATTAGGAGGATTATTATGAAGAGAACTTATCAACCAAATAGAAGAAGTAGAGCAAAAAAACACGGGTTTAGATCAAGAATGTCTACTCCAACAGGAAGAAGAGTTTTAGCTGCTAGAAGACGTAAAGGTAGAAAACAATTATCAGCATAATTGAAATTTACACGGGAAAGTATTTATGGAAGAAAAATTTAGGATTAAAAATAATTTAGAATTTAAGAGATTGTATAATAGGTCGAAGAGATTTTACAATAAAGATTTTAAGATATTAGTATCAAATAATTCATATGAATATCCTAGATTTGGATTTACAATTACTAAAAAATACGGGAAAGCAAATAAAAGAAATGCGGTGCGTAGAAAATTAAAAGAAATAATAAGATTAAATCTTTCAAATTTTGAAAATGGGAAAGATTATATAATTGCACCCAAATACCATACTATTGATAAAACATATTCAGAATTGGAAAATTCTCTTAAACATGTAATAAGAGTTGCAAAGAGAGGCTAATATGAATAAATTCATGATGTTTTTAATCAAACTTTATAGAAAATATATATCCCCTATTTTAGGTAGTAATAAGTGTAAGTATACTCCCACATGTTCACAATATGCAATCGATGCATATACAAAACACAATTTCTTTAAGGCGACAGCAATGACGATTTGGAGAATTTTAAGATGTAACCCTTTTAGTAAAGGTGGTTATGATCCTGTTAAATAGGAGGAATTATGAATTTTTTAAATGATTTGTTAGGACAATTATTTAAATTCGTATATGAAACAGTAGAATCTTTTGGGCTAGGAAGTGCGCATATATCAAATTATGCATATGCATTAATAGTTATGGGATTATTTTATAAAGTAATTACTATACCTATGACTATTCAATCAGCTAGAAATGCAGAAAAACAAAGAAAAATGCAACCTGAGCTTGATAAAATAAAACAAAAATATGGATATGATCAACAAATTTATCAAAAGAAAATGATGGAATTCCAAAAAGAAAATAATATGATGCAAGGTTGTGGAGGAAGTTGTTTAACTTTCATAATCCAAATGGTAATTATTTTTGCATTATATAAAGTTATTCAAGATCCAAAGCCATATATACACAATTATGATAAAATAAGTAGAGTGTTCTTTTGGGTGCCAGACTTAGCAAAAGCTGATCCAACAGGATATTTACTACCATTAATAAACTCGGTATCACAATTAGGATTCCAATATTTCAATAGAAATAACATGGGTGCAGGAAACGCACAAATGAATAGTATGCAAACAATGATGTATATTATGCCAGTAATGTTCTTCTTTATATTTAGAACATTGCCAGCAGGTTTAGTATTATATTGGACAGTAGGTAACTTTGTAGAAATAATTATCAGAGGTGCGGGTTTATTAATAGGAAAGATTAAAGCAAGAGGATAATATTATGAAATCAATAATTAAATCAGCTAAAACTATTGAAGAAGCTATTGATTTAGGTATTAAAGAATTAGGTTTATCTAAAGATGAAGTAGAATATGAAATTTTAGAAGAACCAAGTAAGGGATTATTTGGTATCTTTGGTGGAAATGATGCGATAGTTAAAATAAAAGAAAAAGTAAATAATACTATTGATATCAAGGGTTTATTATCTGATGAAGAAGATTCATTTATGATTGATGAAACTGAATACGATTCAAATGATGAAGATGAAGAAGATAGTGATTTTGAAGATAGATTCAATAATTTAGAAGAAGACGAAGAACCAGAAGTGGCATATATTGTTGAAAAAACTGAAGAAGTTGAAATTATCGAACAATTTTCAAACGATAAAACAGATGAACATTCTTCATTATATGAATTAAATCAAGACTCTGATGATGAAGAATATGGATCAGAAGATGATTTATATGAAGAAGGTGCAGATTTAGAATTTATGCAAGAAGAAAATAAAGATGAAGAATTTGCGATATATACATCAGATGAATCAACATTAAAAAATACTAAAGATTTAGAATTTTCAGGTCAAGCTTCAGTAATTACAGATGAAGATGATTTACAAGTTGTTGCTGAAAAAGTAAAGAAAAATTTAGAAGATATTTTATTAAAAATGCATATAGAAACTAAAGTTTCTTATGAAACAAGTAGAGATAATATAATCAACTTAAATTTAAATGATATTTCTGAAAATGATACAGGAATAGTTATTGGAAGTAAAGGTGAAACATTAAATGCAATTCAATATGTATTGTCATTATTAACAAATAATAGTACAAATAAATTTTATAGAGTTACATTAAATGTTGGAGATTATAGAAATAGAAGAAAAAAATCTATAGAAAATAATGCTCAAAGAGTAGCATTTAAGGTATTGAAAACTAAAAAATCTATTGCATTAAAACCTATGAATTCATATGAAAGAAGAATAGTACATTATTCTTTACAAAACTACAAGGAAATAGAAACTGTGTCAACAGGAAAATTCCCAAATAGAAAAGTAGTGGTAAAATATAAAGGATAATCCTTAATAGCAAGATGGCTCCTATTGATATGTTTAATACATTTCTTTGGAGCTTTTTATTTTATAAAGGAGAAAATTATGGCGGAAAAGACAATAGCTGCTATATCAACAGCTACAGGTGAAGCTGGTATAGGAATCGTACGTATGTCAGGAGAAGAGTCATTTGATATAGCTAAAAAAATATTCAGAAATCCAAATAAAAAAAAAGTTGAAGACTTTAAGAATAGAAAATTAAACTATGGATATATCTTTGATAATGATGATAATATGATTGATGAGGTTTTATTAGCATTTATGAAAGGACCTCATACATATACTAGAGAAGACATAGTTGAAATATATTGCCACGGTGGTCATATTGCTGTAAAGAAAATATTAGATTTATTATTAAAAAGTGGAGCATATATGGCTGATAGAGGTGAATTTACTAAAAGAGCATTCTTAAATGGTCGTTTAGATTTATCACAAGCCGAAGCTGTAATAGATTTAATAGATGCTAAAACGGATAAAGCCTATGAGGCTTCCCTACTTCAATTAAAAGGAAGTGTCGCTTCTAAAGTTAAAGAAATTAAAACTAAAATGTTAGATTTAATGGCTAGAGTAGAATTTTCTATAAATTTTATGGAAGATTACGAAGATGACCTACCATTAAATCCATTATATGAAAAATCAGATAACATTCTTAAAGATTTGAATGAATTAATTAACTCATCAAATCAAGGACGAATATTAAAAGAAGGTATTAAAACAGCTATTATTGGAAAGCCAAATGTGGGTAAGTCTTCATTATTAAACGCTTTATTAAAGGAAAATAGAGCTATTGTAACAGATGTTGCAGGTACTACAAGAGATACAATTGAAGAATCATTAAATTTAGGTGGAGTATCTATAAATATAATTGATACTGCTGGTATTAGAGATACAGACGATTTGGTAGAATCTATAGGTGTTGAAAAAAGTATTCAAATTGCTAATTCTGCTGATTTAGTAATTGCAATATTTGATATGTCAAAGCATTTAGATAAAGAAGATGAAAAGATACTAGAACTACTTAATAACAAAAAATCAATTATATTATTAAATAAACAAGATTTAGAAATTAAGGCTGATAAAAAACAAATATTGTCAAATTTTGTAAACTCACCTGTTATTGATATGTCTATTGTACAGGAAAAAGGTATTAAGGACCTTGAAGCTTCAATTTTAGACATGTTTTTTGATGGTGAAATCAAAGTAAATAATACAGTTTTAATCACAAATATAAGACATAGAGATTTATTAATAAAAGCTAGAGATAACATAGTTTCAGCAGTTAATGATGTAAAAAAGGGTATACCATTAGATGCTGTAGAAATAGATTTTAGAAATGCATTTACTCAAATGGGAGAAATTACAGGAGAAACAATAGAAGAAGATATCTTAGATAAGATATTTAAGGATTTTTGTATTGGAAAATAGATAGTTATTAATTAAACAACTATCATTAAGGGAGACAAAATGGAAATTAAAAATTATATAGCTGATGAAGTTGACGTTGTTGTTATTGGAGCGGGACACTCAGGAATAGAAGCTGCCCTAGCAAGTGCAAGATTAGGTAAAAAGACAATAATGGCTACTATAAGCTTAGAATCTGTAGGTGATTTACCATGTAATCCAAATATTGGAGGAACAGGTAAAGGTCACTTAGTTAGAGAAATTGATGCTTTAGGCGGAGAAATGGCATTAAATATTGATAAAGCATCAATTCAATCAAAAATGTTAAATACATCTAAAGGTCCAGCAATTCATTCTTTAAGAGTACAAGCAGATAAAAGAATCTATCACGAAGAAATGAAGAAAGTTTTAGAAGCAGAACCTAATTTAAGATTAGTAGAAACGGAAATAGATGATATATTAGTTGAAGATGGTAAAGTTACTGGAGTAAAATCTGTAACAGGTGCTATTTATAAATCTAAGGCTGTTGTTGCTTGTACAGGTACTTATTTAAACGGACTCATATTAATGGGAGAATTGCAATACTCTTCAGGACCTCATGGTATGAAGCCTGCAACTCACCTATCAAAAAATTTAGAAAAATTAGGATTTGAATTAAGAAGATTTAAGACTGGAACTCCTGCGAGAGTTCATAAGAGATCATTAGATCTAAGTAAAATGATTCCACAATATGGTGATGAAAATCCAGTACCATTCTCATTTATGAATGTTGATAAAGATTTTAATTACAAACAAGAATTATGTTATCAAACACACACAACACCTGAAACACATGAAATAATTAGAAGAGAATTGTATAGATCCCCTATGTATTCTGGAGTAATAGAAGGAATTGGTCCAAGATATTGCCCATCTATTGAAGATAAAGTAGTAAGATTTTCAGACAAAGATCAACATATTATATTTATTGAACCAGAAGGCAGATCAACAAGTGAAATGTATGTTCAAGGAGCTTCCTCAACACTACCAGTTGAAGTTCAACAAGAATTTTACAAAACTATTGTAGGTTTAGAGAATGTTGAGTTTATGAGACCAGCACATGGTATAGAATATGACTGTTTAGATGCGACAACATTAAAATCAAACTTAGAATGTGTTCATATAAAAAATCTATTCTTTGCTGGTCAAATAAATGGTACATCAGGATATGAAGAAGCTGGAGCTCAAGGATTAATGGCTGGTATAAATGCTGTTTTATCTATAGATGGTAAAGAACCATTTGTATTAGATAGATCAGAAGCATATATTGGAGTATTGATAGATGATTTAGTTACTAAAAATCAGAGAGAACCATATAGAATGATGACATCCAGAGCTGAATATAGATTAACATTAAGACAAGATAATGCTGATTTGAGACTTACTCAAAAAGGATATGATTTAGGATTAGTTTCTGAAGAAAGATATAAATTGATGGTTGAAAAGAAGGAAACTATAGAAAAAGAAATAGAAAGACTTAAAAATGTAATTTTAACTCCTACTTCAGAAACAAATGAAATTTTAAAAAATTTAGGAACTCAAGAAATAAAGACCGCTGTAACGCTTTATGAGCTTATAAAAAGACCTGAGTTGACCTATGAGTCGTTAGAGGTACTAGATCCTCTTAGAACTCAAATAAAGAAGCCTTACGTGTTAGAAGTTCAAACTCAGATAAAATATGAAGGATATATTAAGAAACAAAATATGCAAATAGATCAATTTAAAAAGATGGAAAATAAAAAATTAAATTTTATTGAAGACTATACTAAAATTGATGGATTAAAAAAAGAAGCTGCTGAAAAGTTAAATATTATTAGACCGGATTCAGTTGGACAAGCTTCAAGAATGCCAGGTGTAACACCTGCAGATATAAATGTTATATTAATTTATCTTGAAGTGCAAAGAAGGAAGAATAATAATGAATAATAATTTTTTTATAGAATATGGTTATGAGTTAACTGATATACAAGTGCAAAAATTTGATGATTTTTACAGATTATTAGAAGAATGGAATTATAAAATAGACATTACTAAAATTGTAGAACCTGAAGAAGTGTATATCAAGCATTTTCTTGATTCACTTTTAATAACAAAATCAGGAGTTATTGAAAAAAATCAAAACATTATTGACATAGGTACTGGAGGTGGATTTCCAGGAATACCACTAAAAATATACAATGATTCATTAAATTTCGTTTTATTAGATAGCTTAAAGAAAAGAATTAATTTTTTAGATGTTGTAGTAGAAAAATTGAATTTAGATAATGTAGTTCCCCTACATGGCAGAGCTGAAGAAGCTGCTAGAAAAGAAGGTATTAGAGAATCGTTTGATATTGCAACATCCAGAGCTGTTGCACCTATGCAAACTTTACTAGAATATTGCCTACCTTTTGTTAAAGTTGGTGGATATTTTATAGCTATGAAAGGTCCAAATTATAAGGAAGAACTTAAAATATCTAAATCAGCCATAAAACTACTTGGTGGTATGTTAGATAGAGTTATAGAATATGAATTGCCTAATAATTTAGGAAAAAGAAGTTTAATTATAATCAAAAAAATAAAAGCCACTCCATATAGATTTCCAAGATCTGGAGGAAAACCAAAATCTAAACCATTAAACTAATTTAAGAAGTTGTTATGCAATGAATTTTACATAACAACTTTTTTATTTTCTTCTTTTATTTTAGCTGTATATTTTTAGCTTAAAGGTTTTATATCAAAAATTTAAGTGTTAGATAAAATGTTTCATATGAAACATTAAAAAAATTAAATCTAATATAATAGATATAAAATGTTTCATATGAAACTTTTTATAGTAAATAACATAAAATTTAATGTATTAAATAATAAATTGTTTCATATGAAACAATTTAAAATATTAAATTCAATATATTAATTAATTATGATATAATTAATAACGAGGTGTTTATGAAAGTTATATCGATTTTTAATCAAAAAGGTGGTGTTGGAAAAACAACAACAGTTGTGAATCTTGCGTCAGCATTAGGGAAAAAAAAGAAAAAAGTCTTAGTAATAGATCTTGATCCACAAGGAAACAGTACATCGGGCTTAGGATTAAATAGAAATGAACTTGAATTTAGTGTTTATGATTTATTACTTGATGATTACGATTTAAGACCATTGGATACAAGCTCTGAAAATGTTAAAATATTACCATCTAATGCAAATTTATCAGGATTTGAAATAGAAGCTGTATCATTTATAAATAGAGAGCAATTATTGTTTAAATATCTTAAAAATAAGGACGAATATGATATAGTTTTAATTGACTGTCCTCCATCATTAGGTTTATTAAGTATAAATGCTCTAGTTGCTAGTGATTCTGTTATAATTCCAATTCAAAGTGAATATTATGCATTAGAAGGTGTTTCACAATTAATGCAAACATTTGATTTAATAAAAAACAGTTTGAATAGTAATTTAGAAATAGAAGGTGTTGTAATTTCAATGTTTGACGGAAGAAATAATTTATCATTAGATGTTGTAGAAGAAGTGAAAAAATATTTTAAGGATAAAGTATTTAAGACTATAATCCCTAGAAATATAAGATTGGCAGAAGCTCCATCTCACGGATTATCAATTATCGATTATGATAAAAATTCTAAAGGGGCAAAAGCATATATAAAATTAGCAAATGAATTAATAAAACAGAATAAGTAGGTGGACATGGTAAGAAGAAAAGGTTTAGGAAAAGGTCTAGGGGCATTAATTCCTGAAAAAAACTTCGATGAAAATAATAGTGATTTTGAAAAAATTCAAAAAATAGATATTAATAAAATCGAAGTGAGTGAAAGTAACCCAAGAAAAAATTTTGATGATGAAGCTATAAATAGTTTAGCTGATTCTATAAAACTTTATGGTATTTTACAGCCATTAGTTTTAATAAAAAATGTAGATCAATATAAAATTGTAGCAGGTGAAAGACGATTTAGAGCTGCTAAAATTGCTGGTTTAGAAACAGTTCCAGCAGTAATAAGAGAATTAAATGATAAAGATAAAGATATGATTTCCATGGTTGAAAACATACAAAGAGAAGATTTAAATCCTTATGAAGAAGCGCAAGCGTATGAGAATATTATGAAATTACATAATTTAACTCAAGAAGAATTGAGTAAAGTTATAGGAAAGTCAAGAACATATATTGCAAATATTGTTAGATTATTATCACTTGATGATTTCACTATTGCCGAACTTGAACAAGGAAATATAACTTCTTCACAAGGAAGGGCATTATTAGGAATTAAAGATATTTTTGAAAGAAAAAAATATTTGGATATGCTTATTAGAAAAGAAATTACAGTAAATGAAATTGAGAAAAAATCTTCCAAAAAAGTAAAAAAAATAATTAAAAAAGATGTCTTTGTTAAAGATATAGAGGATAGATTGAAAGAGTCACTAGGTGCAAAAGTTGATGTTAAAAAATCAAAGAATAAATGGAAAATTAATATTGAATTTTCTAGTGATGAACAGATTGAAGAATTTTTAGAAAGATATGGAGTGAATGAATAAAATGGATATTTTTTTATTATTTATAATATTTATTATGATGATAATTATTTCTATCTCTGCATTGAAGATAATTAATTTAGGGAATAAAATGGATAGAATGAGATCTAGATATGATAAATTGTTACGTGGTAGAGGAGAATTAAATATAGAAGAAATATTATTAAAACATAATGATGAAATAAATGATATTTCAAATAAAAATGATAGAATAGAAAGTTTTTATGCTAACATAAAAAACGATTTTGAAGAAAATACTAACTCGATGTATTCTGATATTAATAAATTAACTGATGACTTAGTAACAAAACAAAATAGAGAGATAGAACAACTTCAAAATGAATATGCTGATTTTAAAAATACATTAAATGATGACTATGATAAGAAAATGAAGTATATAAATGAAAAATTATCATTTGCAATGCAAAAACATATTTTGCATAAATATGATGCTTTTGAAAATCAAACAGGCAAATTGTCATTTACATTTATTTTACTTGACCAATTTAATAATGGTATAATGATTACGTCTATTAATGGTAGAGATAGTTCGTATACCTATTCTAAATATATTAAAAATGGAAATCCTGATGCAGAATGCTCTACAGATGAATATGATGCGCTAAATATGTTGTTAGGAAAATAAAAAAGGAGAAATTATGAGTTTATCACTTATTGAAAGTTTAAAAAAATCAATTGAAGGAAAGAATATAAAAATTGTTTTACCAGAAGGGGAAGACAATAGAATTTTAAAAGCAGCTGTTAAACTAAAGAGAGAAAATGTTTTAACTCCTATTCTATTGGGAAATAAAGATGAAATATTAAAAGAAGCTAATAAGTTATCTTTAGGAGCAGAAATTGAAAAAGTTGAAATTAGAGATCCAGAAAATGATCCTAAATTTGATGAATATGTAGAGGCTTTTGTTGAATTAAGAAAGGGAAAAAATACAAAAGAACAAGCAGCTCAAATGTTAAAAGATGTAAATTATTTTGGGACTATGATGGTTCAATTAGGTGAAGCTGATGGTATGGTTTCGGGTGCTATTCATACAACTGGAGATACTGTAAGACCGGCATTACAAATAATCAAAACTAAACCAGGGGTTTCAAGAACATCGGGGGCAATGGTAATGCTTGGAAAACAAGGAGAAAAATATTTATTTGCTGATATAGCTATTAATACAACATTAGATGCACAACAACTAGGAGAAATAGCAGTTATATCATCACAAACAGCTAAAGTTTTTGGTATTAATCCAAAAGTTGCATTATTATCATTTTCAACAAATGGTTCAGCCATAACACCTGAATCACAAAAGGTAGCTGAAGCAGCTAAAATTGCAAAACAAATAGTTGAAGAGCAAGGTTTAAATGTACCGATAGATGGAGAAATGCAATTTGATGCAGCTGTTTCATCAACAGTAGCAGACTTAAAATTCCCTTCATCAAATGTAGCAGGGTATGCAAATACATTTATATTTCCAACATTAGAAGCAGGAAATATTGGATATAAAATCGCTCAAAGACTTGGGGGGTATACAGCGGTAGGACCAATTTTACAAGGATTGAAAAAGCCGGTTAATGACTTATCTAGAGGATGTAATTCAGAAGATGTTTACTTAACATCAATCGTTACAGCTGCTCAATCATTACAATAATTATTATGCCTGGTCTAAAGATCAGGCTTTTTTATAAGGAGAAATTTATGTTGTGTGGAATAATTGGAGCAATGCCAAAAGAAGTAGAAGCAATTAAAGATAAGATGTTAAATATAAAAGAAGAAAATATTCAAGGGGTTGATTTTTATTTTGGTAAAATTAATAATCATGATGTTATTCTTACTAAAAGTGGAGTTGGTAAAGTAAATGCAAGTATTATTACAACTTTAATGATAATGACATATCATCCTGATTACATAGTAAATATTGGAACGGCAGGAGGAATGTTAAAAGAACAAAATACCTTGGATATTGTAATTTCCGAAAATGTAATACAGCATGATTTTGATACTTCATATATTGATGGAAAAGCCGGAATTGGAATTACAACAAAATCTGATGAATTACTTAGAAATAAAGTAAAAGAATCATTTTTAAAAAATAAAGTTGATTTTAATATATATTTTGGAGATATAATAAGTGGAGATGTTTTTGTAGGAGAAGAAGTTAAGGTTTTGGAATTAAAAGAAAAATTTCCAACTGCGATTGCATGCGAAATGGAAGCTGCTGCAATAGGGTATACTTGTGATAGGTTTAATATTCCATTTATAATAATTAGATCACTTTCTGATATAGTTTATCATAATAATAGTAATATTGATTTTATGAAAAATGTTGAAATTACAAGTAAGAGATCTGCTGATATGCTTGAAGAATTTTTGAAATAAATATCATCACATTTATAACAATGTAAATGTTATCAAATATAAACGTTTTAATAAAATGTTTATAAATAAAACATTTTATTATATAATGAAATATATTATTAATTTAGTTTAACATTATGTAATTTTAAGGAGTTAAAATGAACAAATCTAAAAGACAAGAAGCAATCACGACTCTTGTTAATAAAAAGGGAAGCGTAAGAGTTTCGGATATTGTTGAATTGTTAGGTGTAACAGATATGACTGTAAGAAGGGATCTTGCTGAATTGGAAAAGCAAGGTGTTTTAACAAAAATACATGGGGGCGCAAGGACTAATAATTCTTATAAATATTTAGAAATATCTCATGACGAAAAGCATATGTATAATATGGCTGAAAAACTATATATAGCAAAAAAAGCCTCTAATCTTATACAAGATGGAGACACAATATATTTAGGCCCTGGGACAACTGTTGAACTTTTAGCTAAAGAAATCAAAAATAAAAAAATAAGAATAATTACAAATTGTCTTCCGGTTTTTAATATATTACTTGAAAAGAAGACTGAGTTATTTCAAGTTTTTCTATTAGGAGGAGAAAAAAGACGTTTAACAGAGGCTTTTGTAGGAGAAATAACTTATACGATATTAAATACTATGAGATTTACAAAATCATTTTTCGGAGCTAATGCTGTAAAAGAAAATGATGTAATGGCATCAAATTATGAAGAAGCTTTTACTCAAACGCTAGCATTAAATAATTCGGTTGAAAAATATTTATTAATAGATTCGTCTAAAATTGATAGGGAAGATTTTGTAACTTTTTTTAAATTGAGTGATACTACTGCGGTTATTACAAACGAAAAAGATAATGATAAAATAAAAAGTTTATCTTTATTTACAGAAGTGATTAATTAGTTATAATAAAACAAAAAATCAACATTGATGTTTAACAATTGAACATTAATGTTGATTTTTTGTTTTATTTATTTTATAATTAAGATAACCGAAAAACGTTATCATAAAATAGGAGGTTGTATGAGGGTTATTGTAGGTTCAATTCAAAGCTCTAAAGTATTGAAAAATAAAATTTTAGATTTTATAAAAGCTGAAAAGAAGGAGGTAATAGATTTAAGTAGAGAAGATGATGATTTTGTTTCATTGACACTTGATATTGTTAAAGAAATAAGAAAAAATCCAGATGATTTAGCTATTATTATTGATGAATATGGTGTCGGAAGTTTTATTGTTGCTACAAAAGTTAAAGGAATTATTGCAGCAAATGTATCAGAAGAAAGAAGTGCATATATGACGAGAAGTCATAATAATGCAAGGGTTTTAACCTTGGGGTCACTTATAGTAGGTGAAAAATTAGCAATTAATATAGTTAATTCATTTATTTATGGAAAATATGATGCTGGAAGACATCAAATCAGAGTAGATATGTTAAATAAAATGTGTTAGGAGGTGATATATGAAAATAGCAATTGGTTGTGATCATATCGTCACAGATGAAAAAAATAAGGTAATTAAACATTTAATAGATAATGGACATGAAGTGTTTGATGTTGGGACATATGACTATGATAGGACGCATTATCCAATATATGGTAAAAAAGTAGGATATGCAGTAAGAAATGGAAAAGCTGATTTAGGTATTTGTATTTGTGGTACAGGTGTTGGAATTAATAATGCCGTTAATAAAGTTAAAGGTATTAGAGCAGCGCTTGTAAGGGATATGACAAGTGCAATATATGCCAAAGAAAAACTTAATGCAAATGTTATTGGGTTTGGAGGAAAAATAACTGGTGAATTTCTGATGAATGATATTATAGATGCATTTATAAACACAAAGTATAAAGATACACCAGAAAATAAATTAATTTTAGAAAAAATTGCTTGTGTGGAAACTGAAGCACTAAATCAAGAGGATGAAGGATTTTTTGATGAATTCATTGAAAAGTGGGATAAAGGAGAATACGGCAATTGATTATAAGTTAAAATTTATAGAAGGAGGTAAAATGAATAAAGATGATATCACAATGATAGGATTTGAGATAGTTGCATATGCGGGAGATGCAAGATCTCATTATATGAACGCATTAAAATATGCAAAATCTAAGGATTTTGAAAAAGCAAAAGAAGAAATTGATTTAGGTGAAAAGTGCATAATTAATGCTCATAAAACTCAAACTGAATTATTGGTAAAAGAAGCTAGAGGCGAAGATTTACCATTTAGCGTGACTTTTATTCATGGACAAGATCATTTGATGACTACAATGTTATTAAGAGATTTAATAGAAACAATTATTGAACTTTATAAAGAAAAATGAGGAGAAGAAAATGAAAGGATTAATAAAAAGAATAGAAAAAGTTAAACCATTTTTTGAAAAGTTATCAAGAAATATATATTTAAGATCTATAAAAGACGGTTTTATAGCAGGTATGCCTGTAGTATTGTTTTCAAGTATATTTTTACTTATAGCATTTGTTCCAAATGCATTTGGATTTAAATGGAGTGATAAAACAGTTGAATTATTAATGAAGCCTTATAATTATTCTATGGGTATCTTAGGTATATTAGTAGCAGGAACAACAGCAAAAGCATTAACAGATTCTATGAATAGAAACATGGGATCAAATAATCAAATGAATTTTATGTCAACAATGTTAGCTGCAATGGTAGGATTTTTACTATTATCTGCAGATCCATCTAAAGATGGTGGATTTTTAAGTTCTTATATGGGAACAAAGGGATTGATAGCAGCATTCTTAGCAGCATTTTTAACAGTAAATGTATATAAAATTTGTTTTAAGAACAATGTAACAATAAAAATGCCGGGAGAAGTACCACCTAATATTTCAAAAGTATTTAAGGATTTAATTCCATTTGCAATTTCTATTGTAATTTTATATGGATTAGATATATTAGTTCGCAATTATGCAGGTAAAAACGTTGCTGAATCAATAAGTATTTTATTAGCACCATTATTTAAGGCAGCTGATGGATATTTAGGATTGACAATAATATTTGGGGCATATGCATTCTTCTGGTTTATAGGTATCCACGGTCCATCTATTGTAGAACCAGCTATAGCAGCTGTATTGTATACTAATGCAGAAGTAAACTTAGGTTTAATGCAAGCAGGACAACATGCAGATAAAGTAATTACAGCCGGAACTCAAATGTTTATAGTTACAATGGGTGGTACGGGAGCTACACTGGTTGTTCCATTCATATTTATGTGGCTTGCAAAATCAAAAAGAAATAAAGTTGTAGGTAGAGCATCTGTAGTTCCAACATTTTTTGGTGTAAATGAACCAATATTATTTGGTGGACCTCTTGTATTAAATCCAATATTTTTTGTACCATTTATTTTAGCACCAATTGTAAACGTTTGGATATTTAAGTTTTTTGTAGATACACTAAAAATGAACAGTTTTACAGCAAACTTAGCTTGGATTACTCCAGCACCTATTGGAATGTTATTAGGTCTAAACTTCCAATTTTTAGCAATAATATTAATATTTGTATTGATTGTAGTAGACGTATTAATTTATTATCCATTCTTTAGAATATATGATCAACAAATTTTAGAAGAAGAAATAAAAGGAAAAAGTGAAGAAAGCTCAAATTTAGAAAAGAAAGTTAACGCAAATTTTGATACAAAAAAAGCTAAAGATGTTATTTCAAATAAAAAAGAAGTTATGGGTGATTCTTTAATTAATGAACATGTTGAAGTTTTAGTTTTATGTGCAGGTGGCGGTACGAGTGGACTTTTAAGTAATGCACTTAATAAAGCAGCTAAGGAACATGGAGTATCAGTTAATGCTGTAGCTGATAGCTATGGAGCACACAGAGATATATTGAAAAACTTTGATTTAGTTGTACTTGCTCCTCAAGTTGCTTCTAATTATGAAGATATAAAGAAAGAAACAGATGCTTTAGGCATAAAACTTGTTAAGACAGAAGGTGCTGAATATATTTCATTAAGTAGAGATGGATTAGCATCATTAAAATTTGTAAAGGAAAGTTTAAATAAATGAAAAAATTGCCAAAAGACTTTATATTTGGGGGAGCAACGGCAGCTTATCAAGCTGAAGGAAGTATAGATAAAGACGGAAAAGGAGAAGTTGCTTGGGATCAATATTTAAAAGAAAATTATTGGTATACAGCAGAACCGGCAAGTGATTTTTACAATAGATATCCAATTGACTTAAAACTTTGTGAAGATTTCTCTATAAATGGTATAAGAATTTCAATTGCGTGGTCCAGAATTTTTCCTAAGGGTTACGGGAAAGTAAATGATAAAGGAGTAGAATTTTATCATAAATTATTTGCGGAATGTAAGAAAAGAGGTGTTGAACCATTTGTAACATTACATCATTTTGATACTCCAGAATTTTTACATTCTAAAGGTGATTTCTTAAATAGGGAAAATGTGGAACATTTTGTAAATTATGCAAAGTTCTGTTTTGAAGAATTTAAGGAAATCAAATATTGGACAACATTTAATGAAATTGGACCTATAGGAGAAGGACAGTACTTAGTTGGGAAATTTCCACCTGGATTAAAATATGATTTTGAAAAAGTTTTTAATTCACATCATAATATGATGTTAGCTCATGCTAAAGCAGTTATTGAATATAAAAATAGAGGCTACGATGGGGAAATTGGAATAGTTCATGCACTTCCAACAAAATATCCATATAATCCGAAAGATGAAAGAGATATAAGATCTTCAAAATTAGAAGATATAATTCATAATAAATTTATATTGGATGCAACTTATTTGGGACATTATTCACCTGAAACAATGGAAGGGGTGAATCATATCTTAGAAATCCATGGAGGATACTTGGATATAAGAAAAGAAGATTTAGAAATACTTGATATTGCAAAAGATTTGAATGACTTTTTAGGAATAAACTATTATATGAGTGATTGGATGCGTCATTTTGAAGGTGAAACAGAAATAACTCATAATTCTAAAGGTGCTAAAGGAGGTTCAAAATATCAAATTAAAGGTGTTGGAAAAAGAGAATATAGTGTTGACATACCCCGTACTGATTGGGATTGGATGATATATCCTAGAGGACTATATGATCAAATAATGAGAGTTAAAAGAGAATATCCAAATTATAAAAAAATATATATTACTGAAAATGGTTTAGGCAACAAAGATAAATTTGAAGATAATACAGTTTATGATTACGATAGAATAGATTATATAAAACAACATTTGAATGTTGTAGCTGATGCAATAGAAGATGGAGCTATCGTAAAAGGATATTTTTTATGGTCATTGATGGACGTGTTTTCGTGGTCTAATGGATATGAAAAAAGATATGGACTGTTTTATGTTAATTTTGAAACCCAGGAAAGATTTCCAAAACAAAGTGCTTACTGGTATAAAAATTTAGCAGAAACACAAATTTTGAATTGAGGTAAAATATGAAATTAAATAAATTATTATCGATTTTTTTAGCATCAGTTATATTTGTTGTAAGTTTACCTGTAAAAAATGCAAAAGCAGATGTACAAACACCTATAGCTAAATTAAATGCAAATAAAGTTTTTCAAGAAATAGATGGTTTTGGGGTATCTCAATCTGCGGATGTTTATGGAAATCAAATTTATGAACATAATAAAAGAGATGAACTAATGGATTTACTTTTTTCTAATGAAAAAGGTATAGGATTAAGTATTTTAAGAAGTGAAGTTGGTAATGGATTAAATATGCCAACTATTCATCCTGATAAGGATACATGGGATTTTAAACCATATGAACCGGAACAATGGGTTATGAATGAAGCTAGAAAAAGGGGAGTTCAAACATTTATGAGTACGGTTTGGTCGCCACCTGCATGGATGAAAACAAATAATAGAATTGTAAGAGGTGGGAGATTAAAAGAAGAGTATTATCAAGAATATGCTAAATATCTTGCAGAATATGTTAAAGGATATAAAAAACATCATAATATCAAAATAGATGCAATTTCTATTGCTAATGAGCCTGAATATGCTGCTTTTTGGCAATCTAATTTATGGTCAAAAGAAGAATTTAGAAAATTTGTAAAAGAATATTTAAAACCTACTTTTGTAAAAGAAAAAGTTGATGCAAAAATTATTGTAGGTGAAGAAGGAACTTGGACAGATAAAAGACTATCATCAATTTATGAAGATAAAGGTGCGATAGATAGTGTTGATATAATTGCATCACATTATTATAGAGGAAGACCTTATATATTTGAAGGTGCAAAGAAAAATAATAAAAAAATTTGGCTTACAGAAACTTCAGAAACTATTCTTAAAGGTACAGGTTTTAAGGATGGCGTAAAATGGTCAAGATACATTCATGATTTTTTAACTAAAGCGGATATAAATGCCTTTATTTTTTGGTTAGGAGCTGCTTATAAAAATAATAATGAAAGTTTGATAAGATTAGTTGACAAAGATAATTACATAGATGCAAAGAGATTGTATTCATTTGGTAATTTCAGTAAATTTATAAAACCTGGATATAAGAGAGTAGAAATTACAGAAAATCCAACGGGAAATTTACATTTATCAGCATACAAAAATGATAAAACGGGAGATTTTGTTGTAGTTGCTCTTAATGATGGTCAAAATAATGAAACTATAGATTTAACTTTTGAAGGTGTAAAATTAAATAAACTTACCCCTTATATAACAAATGATAATTACAATTTAGAAAAATTCCCATCACAATATATAGATGATAATATTGCAAGAATTTCAGTTAGTGGATATACCACTATAACATATACAGGCAATATTAATGATGAAAAACAACAAAATAAAAGCTATAGAATCTATGATAATTTAGATAATTGGGATAAGATTCATTCTAAATCAGATAATTGGATGTTAGAAGCATATAATCCATATAACGCATTTGATAACGATTTTTCAAGAGCAAGAAGAACTGGACTTTCGAGAGAAAATATAGTTTATAAATTAGAAAATATGAAAGATTTTGATGCAGTTATATATTATCATATTTCTTTACAAGGATTAGATTTTGAAATATCATCTGATGGACAAAATTGGGAAAAATTAGATTATATGTATGATTTGCCTATGTTAACCGGAGGGTATTGGGAAAAAATAAATGTAAGACCTAAAAAAGAATTAAAAGAGGGAACAAATTATTTGAGGATAACATTCGATAAAGGGGGTAAATGTTGGGATAAACATTTATCATTGATTAAAATTAGATAAATAATTGAATAAATTTATATTTTTAATAGTATTATTTTCACTATTTAAAATTATTAAAATATATAGGACTGTTGCAAAATAAACTTTTTGGTTATTTTATAACAGTCCTTTTTATTTTTAGGATTTTAATACTTTTAATTTTCTTCTAAATTTTTAATATAATCAGGTTTTTCAGTCAATATATAATCACTATTGAAAATGTCCATAAATTCTGCACCTGTTATAGTTTCCTTTTCTAAAAGATATTTTGAAATTTCATGAAGTTTATCTATATTTTCACGCAATAATGTATGAGCTTTTTTGTGAGCTTCAGAAATTATTTCCATTACTTTTTGATCTACTCTATTTTCGGTTTCAGCTGCTGCAAATGAATTAGTACCAGATCCCTTTAAGTATCTTGAAGAATTTTGTTCTAATAATACAAAGTCAAATTCTTCTTCCATACCAAATGTTGAGACCATTGCTCTTGCAATTTTTGTAGCTCTTTCAATGTCATTTGAAGCACCTGTTGTTTTTGTGTTGAATATAATTTCTTCAGCGGATCTACCACCAGTTAATATTACAATTTCTTGGAATAAATCTTCTCTAGATCTTAAGAATTTTTCTTCTTCTTCAACTTGCATTGTGTAACCCAATGCTCCAGAAGTTCTAGGGATAATTGTAATTTTTGTTACTGGAGCAGTTTGAGTTTGAGCTGCTGCTGTAATAGCATGACCAACTTCATGATATGCAATGATTTCTTTTTCTTTTGAAGTTATTACAGCATTTTTCTTCTTATGACCTGCAATTACAACTTCTACAGATTCTGCTAAATCTTCTTCAGTAACTTTGTCTCTACCTTCTCTAACAGCTCTTAAGGCACCTTCATTTATCATGTTTGCAAGATCTGCACCAGAAGCACCAGCTGTCATTTTAGCTATGTTATTAAGGTTAACATCTTCTCTCATTTTAATTTTTTTAGAATGAACTCTTAAAATTTCTTCTCTACCTTTAATATCCGGTAATTCTACTCTTACTTGTCTATCAAATCTTCCTGGTCTTGTTAAGGCAGGATCTAAAATTTCCGGTCTATTTGTAGCAGCTAAAATAATTACACCACTTGTAGCATCAAAACCATCCATTTCATTCAATAATTGGTTAAGAGTTTGTTCTCTTTCATCATTTCCACTATATCCTGATGTATCTCTACGTTTACCTATTGCGTCAATTTCATCAATAAATACGATGCATGGTGATTTTTCATTTGCCTGCTTAAATAAATCTCTTACTTTAGATGCTCCTAAACCAACAAACATTTCAACAAATTCAGAACCTGAAATTGAGAAGAATGGAACATTTGCTTCACCGGCTACAGCTTTTGCAAGAAGAGTTTTACCTGTTCCTGGAGGTCCAACTAAAAGTATTCCCTTAGGAGCAACAGCACCAATTGCAGCGTATTTTTTTGGATCATGAAGGAAGTCAACAATTTCCTCTAAACTTTCTTTTGCCTCATCTTGACCAGCCACATCCTTAAATGTAGCTGAATTAGAAGCTTTTATATATCTTTTTGCATTTGATTTACCAAAGCTTAAAGCATTTGAACCTCCCATCATTCCTTTAGTTAGATATCTAATAATGAAAAACATTATTGCGAAAGGAACAACCCATTGTAATAAAAATACAATTAAAGGATTTGCTGGTTCTATAATTTCACTTCCAAATTGAGTTTTTGTTTTTAAAATTCTATCTGTCAGATCTTTATCTGGCCATCTACCAACTTTGTAATTTAGATCTTGATTACCTTTTTTTACATTAAAACTTATTTGATTGCTTTCGGCTTTTATCTTTTGGATTTCACCCTTATTAAGCATAGTTAGGAATTGGTCATAACTTACTTCTTTAACAGAAGCATTTTTAATCATTGGGGCAACTATGAACTGAATTAAAATAATTATAACTGCACCAACAGCATACCAATACCATATAGGTTTTTTATCATCAATTTTTTTATCGTTATTATTTTTAAATGGCATTAAATTCTCCTATTTTATTTTGTTTTTAATATTATATAACATAAAAGTGTTTAAATTTTGTTTACACTCATCTTAATATATATTACCCTAAAATTAAGAAACAAAGCAATAACCTTAGAAATTTAAGTGTTTTAGTCATGTTCAAAAAGTCAATGTTACGATCAAGTTACGAGATACTTTCTATTAAGTTATCAAGGATAGTTTTTTTATCTTTTTCAATTAAGTGAGTGTATATTTTAAGCATAGTATCTATATTATGACCCAGTCTATGTGCCATTGCAGGAATAGAGTTTTCAGATTTGTTTGAGTGAATCAACATAGAAGCGTGAAGATGTCTTAATGAATGTATTTTAACTATTGGGAGATTGGACTTTTTACTTACCGTTTTAAAAGAGTATGCAGGTGTTGTTGTTTGAGTATATCCACCTTGTCCGTTATTAAAAATAATATCTAATCTACCGAAAAATTGGAATTGTAATTTTCTCCATTTTTTTAGAATTTCTATTGTTTCATTATCCATTGGGATCGTCCTTATGTTTCCAGTTTTTGTATCTCCACAGATTAATTTTCTATCATATGTTTTTAATGATTTTGATATTGTGATTTCATTGTTCTTAAAATCAATATCACTCCAACTAAGTGCCAATCCTTCACTTTTTCTCATCCCACTAAAGGCTAAAAGTCTAAAATATGCGTACCATTTATAATCATATTCTTTCATATTTTCAAGAAAAATTTTTAACTCATCAATAGTCCATATTTTAGTTTTTTTCGACTTTTCTTTTTTAGGCTTAAATACTTTTAAGCAAGGATTTTCAGAAATATATTCTCTACTTACTGCAAATTGCAATATAGCATTAAAATATCCGAAATATTGACTAAACGAATGTAATTCATCGCTCAATTCATTTAACCACTTTTGTGTTACTTTTAACGATATAGTATCAAGATAAACGTCTTTAAAAGCAGGTAATATATGCTTTTTTATTTTACCTTCTACATCATATAACGTTGATTCTTTAACTGTTAATTTGTAAACCTCAAACCACTCTTGGTATACGTCTATGAATTTATGTCTGTTATTTTTCGTGTCTGATAGTCCAGTCATGAGCCTACTATATTCAAGTTTTGCTTGTTTTTCCGTTTTAAACCCACTTCGATTAGTTCTTTTTTCTTTTCCAGTTAAATGGTCAATGCCAAGATAAATATTGAATTTATATCTTGTATTGCCGTTTTTGTCTTTATACTTTTTTATGTTCATAAAAAAATACTCCTTTCTTGTATTACAAGTGGAGTATATGCTATAATATAGTTGTTAAGAGATGTATAGCAATATACTCTTGTTCAATCCCTTACCAGGTGAGAGTGGTAAGGGTGTTTTTTTTTTGATAATGTGGTTGGAAAAAGTCGGAAAAAGTCTGAAAAAAATCCGACCACTATTGTATTAACTGTTTTTCTTTTAACTTTAGTGTTTGGCGATATTCTTCTGCTTCTGCTATTTCGTTAAAATCAAATGTAAGATTCTTATACTCTTCAAGAGTTTTTTTAATATCTTCTAAGGTAATGTTATAAAATTCTTTACGATTGTTAATAGCATTAACTCTATTTTTTTCAAATTTTGTATGTAGAGCAGTTTCCAATTGATATGCTTCATAACTAAATATTAACGCGTGTATATCAAACTTGAATGGTACTGACGCACTACTTAACTCTGCAATTCTTTCGTAAGGATCTAAACGTCTAGTCACTCCTATTTTAAAAATATTTTCTCCAAAAGCTCCTATATTACTGATTATATATACGTACCCCGCTGTAGCGTTTGCACTTCTATAATCAAGTTCTTGTTTTTCCTCTTCCTTTTCTTGAATTTTATTGTTTATATCTAAAATTTCATCTTCAATCGCTTTACGTTCTTCAACATTTTTTAAATTTTTTAGTTTTTTATAGAGTTCATCTAAAACATTCTTAAAATGAGTAATATCTTTGTCTATATTTTTTTTCTTTCTATTAATTTCTTCTTGTAATTTCTTTTCTTCACGTTCACGTTCACGTTGTTCTCTTAATTCTTCTTTTTCTTCTTGCTTCTTCTTCTCGTATTCATAAGCCAAATGTAATTCTTTTATTTTTTCTTCAAGATAAGAGTAAGAAATAGATACTTTATTTGTTTCGTTCAATTTATTTAACTGTTCATACGATTTATAAATCCTATTTTCAATTGTTGAGATATTATTAAATTTAACCTTATTTATAGCTGCTTCACATTCATTATTAAATGACCTTAAAATCTGTTTTATGTTATCGTTAGTCATTTTTCTACCTTTTTGTTTAGAACCGTCAACAGTCCAATTGTCAAAATAGGAAACTGCAGTTTTATCTTTTATCATTGTCTTTTGATTAGCTCTAACAATGTCTAATTTTTCTTTATATTTGATTGAATTTACAAAATCGTATCTTGGGCGATATAGGCTAAAAGATTCCATTTCGATATCTTCTTCAATCACAATTAGTTCTTTTTTTAGTACATTTAATTTATGTGTTTTTTCAAGTATTAATCTATCGCATTCTGTTACTTTAGATTTCAATTCTGATACAATCTTTTCTTTATTTATGATATCAGCTTTTAATTCCAGAGCTGTTTTTTTATTCACATCTTCTAATTCTACTGTCAATAAATTTAAATTATTCTCCAATTCAAAAATTTTATCTTTATATTTTTTAGCATTTAAAAAGTCTAAAATTCCCATTTTTACTCCTTATTAATTAAATACTCTACGTTATCTTCCTTGATCCCTAAAGCGTTGGCTAACTGTTCTGTTGTTTCAATTCCATCTTCTATAGTTAAATCTGAAAAAAGCAATCTGCAAGCGAAATAATCAGCTTCTTTTTCGAGTCTCCCTTTATTCAACAATGGGTTGTAGAACATCTGTTGCTCTTCGGTATGTAATATAGCGTGACCTATTTCATGTGCAAACATGTATTCTTTATTGATAATTTCATTGCTGTAATATATACATTCAAAGTCTCCGATTCTGTTATAAACTGCTTGATTTCCGTACAACAAAATGTTTTCTTTATCTACTGGGAATGTGTATATTTTTAAATAACTTAGAATATCATAAACGTTGTTGCTCCCTACAATTTCAATAAGTCCATTTAATGTTTCATCTATCCATTTCATTTTTTATCCTTATATTTTAAAGAAACTAACTTCATCATATTTAATACTTCATTAGCATATTCAACTTGATCATTTTTTGGTAATTTAGTAATATCAAGTCCATTAAACCCCATAACTACTTGTTGATTTAATAAAAAATTCATAGCTTCTTCGGGAGTTGTGAACTGCGTTGGAAATTCAGGGTTTTCAGGATTTTCAATATTTAAATCTAAAAGATAATCCATTGTAACCTTGAAATATTTAGCATACCCTGTCAAATAAGTATTTAACGGCACTGTTTTTTCTGATTCCCACCTTGATATCATTGACTTACCAACGTTTAAATCGTATTGATTAAGTCTATTCGCCATTTCTTCCATTGTTAATCCATGGTCTAATCTCAATCTTTTTAATTTGTCTCCTAATCCCATATTTTTCTCCTTGATTATTATTATATCGATATTATAATACTTTTGTATCATAATTGCAACTTTTTATCAAAAATAAAAAAAAGTTGTTGACAAGGAACAAAAAACATGTTAAGATAGTTGTAACAAAGGAACAAGAAAGGAGAAAACGAATGAATGGAAAAATGTCGTATTATAAGTTAAAAGGTTTTTTGGCGGAACAGGGTATAAAACATTCAAAAGTCGCTAAAATTCTTGGTATTTCACAAACTACTTTTAGTAAGAAGATAAATAGAAATAACGCAGATTTTAACGCAGATGAGATTAGAGTTATTTGCAGAACTTATAATATAAGTAGTGATGAATTTTTTTTAACCTATTAGTTGCACGAAAGGAACAAAATTGTAACAATTAAATAAAGAGGTTGACAACAGAAAGGAACAAATATGCAAGATATAACACTCAAGCAAGACATGGTTAAACAAAACGTATTGCTTAAAATGTATAAAATCAGTCCTAACACTTTAGAGTTTTTAGAAGAAAATAAACTTGAACGTTATCAAATAGGACCAAAAACTGTATTTTATAGCATTTCGGAATTTGAAGAAACTATAAGAAGAGTAGCAATGAATCAAACAAAATAACAAACGTAAAAAATTGCGTTGGAAAGGAAGAGAGAATGGAAAAGGAAATAAAGATAGATGTTGAAGTAAAAGCAGATGTATTAATCAACGGATATACAGTTGAAGAATTTAAAAAGAAAATCGACCAATTAACTGAATTATTGGAAGAAATCAATCAAAAGGTCGAATAACATTACCAATTTTTGATAATTAATTCTTGAGCTGCTGTGTTAAGCATTTCTTGATAAGAACTGAATGAACTTATTTCACGTACTGCATTATCTAATTGACCTTCAGATAACGCTTTATATTCTTCGATAGATGTTACGTTAATTAGTTGGAAAAATTCATCTATTGATTCTAAATTAGTATATTTAGTCATAAATGAAGAATCTAAAAGTTCATCAAGATCATACGATCCGGATATAGAGTTTGCTTTTTGTTCAAGTTTTTTCAAAGCTTTCTTAAAACCTGAATTATCGAATTTAATATTCAAGATATACCTCCTTTCTAAATATAGTATAAAACATGTGAAATCTTATCTTTAAATACATTATATAGTATTTAAAACTATAAAGCAAGGAGATGACCTGATGAAAAATAAAATAAAAAAATTAAGGATCCAACATGGGATTACACAAAGAGAACTTTTTGAAAAAACAGGAGTTAAAATATTAACAATATCAAATTATGAAAGGCAGTTAAATACTATCCCGCCTGATATGGCTGTAAAGTTATCGAAAGCATTTAACTTGAACTGGTGGGAAATTTACGAGGAGGAATAATGGAAATAACAAACAAAAAAGTCTTATGTCACATTAGACGAAGAAAAGAAAAAAGAGAATTAAAAGCAGGACTTGAAGGTCTAGCAATTGTAATGCTTGCACCACTTACAATGATTGGGATTGGTGTTGCGATGTATATCGGGTATGGACTTACATTATGATAATTCAAGATGTAATCATAGGATTAATAGTAATCCTATTTTTAGTAATAATTCAAAGGGGGAGTAAATGAGCATAGTAGACAAGATAACACTATTCTTACTAATTGTGGGAGCGTGTCAAGTGGTGAACACAAGCATTCGAATTTACAAGTTAATCAAGGAGGATAGATGATTTTATTAAAAATTATTGTATCTACAGCTTTTATGCTACTTCTTATGATTAATGGAATTATCTTAATTGATTACTTTGAAAATAGGAAGTTTAGAAGACTTGAAAAAAGAAGAAGGGAGCGTGATAGATGTAGATATGTGGACAATTTTTATACAAAATAAAAGGACTGAATAAACAGTCCATAGGTTACGAATTGCAGCTCGTAGCCTAATTATAACACAAAGGTAGAAAAAATGAAAAATATAATTAGGAGATGAAATGGAAAAAGAAAATAAATTAATAATTAAAAAATTAAAAAATAATAAAGTAAGAGACGGTAGACAAGTTAGAGTATCACAAGAAACTTATGATGAAGTGGTTAGATTATCCAATGAAGCAAATATGAATATTGGAGATATTTCTGAAATCATCATGGAATGGGCAATAAAAAGGGTTGTAATACAATAAAAGGGGTAAAAATGGCTGTAAAAATTAATAGTTTAGAATTAGAAAGTGTAAAAAAAATAAAAGCGGTTCAATTTGAACCTACAAAAAATGGATTAACAATAATTGGCGGGGATAATAGACAAGGTAAAACAAGTGTTCTAGATGCAATTTCATGGGCTGTAGGCGGTAATAAATATAAACCTAGCAATCCAAAAAATGATGATTTAGTGACTGACCCATATCTTAAAGTTGAATTATCCAATGGATTGATTGTTGAAAGGAAAGGCAAAAATTCAGATTTAAAGGTAACAGACCCTAATGGAGAAAAATCAGGACAAAATTTATTAGATAGTTTTATCTCAACATTTGCTCTAGATTTACCAAAATTCATGAATCAAACAAATACCGAAAAAGGAAAAACATTATTAAAAATCATCGGTTTAGAATCAGAATTAAACGAACTGGAATTAAAAGAAGGTAAGTTATATAGCGATAGATATGAAATAGGAAGAATAAAAGATAAAAAAGAAAAATATGCAAGTGAACTTATTGAACACGAAGATGTTCCAGCTGAAAAAATTTCCGTTGCTGATTTAATTAAAGAACAACAAGAAATACTTGTGAAAAATGGAGAAAATCAAAGATTAAGAAATAAGTTAAAAGATTTAGTTAGAGAGCAAGAAGCCGACCAATCAATTTACAGTAATTTAGAAGAAAAGATAAAAGAATTACAAAATAAAAAAGCGGAAGTATTAAATAGATTAGAAGATAGAGCTGACCAAATACAGAATGCAAGAAAAACAACTGAACAGTTAATTGATGAATCAGACGAAGAAATAATCGCTTCAATTAACAACATAGAATCCATCAATAAAAAGATTGAAGAAAACGCAAATAAAAAACGTGCTTTAGATGAGTATCAAGAGTATAAAGCTGAATATGATGATTTGACTGAACAAATAAAAAATGTAAGAGAAGAAAAAATAAAACTTCTAACTACAGCCAAATTACCACTAACTGGATTGTCTATAGAAGATGGAGAATTGACTTACTTAAATCAAAAATGGGATGGCATGAGTGCTAGCGAACAATTAATAGTTGCTACATCAATTGTTAAAGCCTTAAATCCTGATTGTGGTTTTGTACTAATGGATAAGCTTGAACAATTAGATTTAACTACATTGAAAGAGTTTGGGGAATGGCTGGAAGACCAAGATTTACAAGTAATTGCTACAAGAGTTTCTAAAGGGGATGAGTGTCAAATTATTATAGAAGACGGAAAAATCGTAAATAATGATAAACAAGACGTAAAAGCATGGAAAGAAGGAGAGTTTTAATGTTTGAAATAAATAGCGGTAAAATTGCAAAAGCTCAAAAAGTTGTAATATATGGAGTTGAAGGAATCGGAAAATCATCTTTAGCTAGTAAATTTCCAGATGCTTTATTCATAGATTTAGAAGGCTCAACAAATAATATGAATGTTAGAAGAATTGAAGCTCCTAGCTCCTGGAGTATATTTTTACAACAATTAGAATGGTTAAAAAAAGAAAAGCCGTGTAAAACAGTTGTAATTGATACTGCGGACTTTTTAGAAGAATATCTTTGTAAACCTCATGTAGTGTCTACAATTCCAAATGGAAAAAATGGTTTTGTAAAAAATATTGAAGATTATGGATATGGTGCAGGATATAAGCATTTAGCTGATATATGGGGCAAAGATTTCTTAAACAGGGCAAGTGACCTTGTAAATGCCGGATTAAATGTTGTAATTTTAGCGCACGCAACACAAAGAAAAGTAGATTTACCAGATGAAATGAACTCATACGACAGATACGAGTTAAAACTTGAAAAGAAAACATCTTCTTTAACTAAAGAATGGGCGGACTTGCTTTTATTCTTAAATTTCAAAACAGATGTAATCACCATCAAAGATGGAATGTCTACAAAAAGAAAAGGTCAAGGACAAAAAAGAATGATGTATACTACACATCATGCTTCATATGATGCCAAAAATAGAAATGACTTAAAAGATGAATATGAATTAAATTATGATTTTATCTCGCATATTTTCGACGATAAAAAAGAAGAAGTATTTTACAGAAATGAAGATAACGAAACTTTTAAGGTAAAAAAAGATGATGAAATAAATAAAATTATTGAAGACACAGAAAAACAATTTCCACCAGGGGTAGGAGCGAAAGAAATTTCAGAAGAAGAGTTTAAAATGTTAAATGATGATGAAAGAGAGAGGATACCATTTGAAGAGGTAAAGGAAAAAGAAAGCTTAAACGAATTAGAAAATTTAAAAAATGAAAAACTAAAACAATTATTAAAAGCTAATAATATAACTGTATTTCAAATCAAAAGGGCAATATCTAAAAAAGGGTATTTCCCAGAAAATATAGATATTAATGATTTACCTAATGATTTTGTTGAACAGGTTTTAATTGCAGCTTTTGCACAAATAAAAAAATATATAGAAGAAAATAATATATAAAAAGGAGAATAAAAAATGTCAGAAAATTTAGATATAGCAATTGGTTGGGATGATGAGATTAAAAAAGATAGTGATTTTGTGTTACTTGATGAGGGAGATTATGATTTTGTTATAACAAAATTTGAAAAAGGCTTTTTCCAAGGAAGTGATAAAATGCAACCTTGTAATCAAGCAATAGTCTACTTAAGCATAGAGGGTGTAACAACATTAAGAACGTACTTATTATTAAACAGAAAAGTAGAATGGAAGCTATCAGAATTCTTTACATCAATAGGAATGAAAGAAGAAGGAAAAGAATTAAAAATGAATTGGGATGCTATAGTCGGAAAAACTGGTAGAGTAACATTAGGGCATAGAGCAGGAACAAACGGTAATGTTTATAATGAAGTAAAAAAATTCCTTAAACCTAATAAGAAGTGGGAAAACGGAGCGTTTTAATGAAAATGCAATTAAGACCGTATCAAGAAGAAGCTAAAAAAGCTGTATTAAATGAATGGGATTCAGGAAGAGATAAAACTCTTCTTGTACTTCCTACAGGGTGCGGGAAGACTGTAGTTTTTTCGAAAATTGTAGAAGAAAGAGTTAAAAAGGGCGATAAGGTTTTAATTTTGGCACATAGAGGAGAGCTTTTAGAGCAAGCAAGCGATAAATTAGAAAAAGTTACGGGTTTAAAAACATCTACCGAAAAAGCTAATGAAACTTCACTTGATAATTTTTTTCGTGTCACAGTTGGATCAATTCAAACTTTGATGAGGGATAAAAGATTAAAAAAATTTAGCAAAAATCATTTTGGAACAATTATAGTTGATGAAGCTCATCATGTTTTAAGTGATAGTTATCAAAAAGTGCTTAACTATTTTAATGAATCGAAAATATTAGGTGTTACAGCTACTCCTGATAGAGGGGATATGAAAAATTTAGGAGAGTTTTTCGAAAGTTTGGCTTATGAATACACTCTTCCTAAAGCTATTAAAGAGGGATATTTAACAAAATTAAAAGCTTTAACTATACCAATTAACATAGATTTATCCAATGTCTCTCAACAATCGGGAGATTATAAATTATCAGATATAGGCTCTACTCTAGATCCTTTTTTAGAACAAATTTCAAAGGAAATGTGGAGTGTTGCGAAAGATAAAAAAATAGTTGTTTTTCTTCCTTTAATTGAGACGTCAAAAAAGATGGTAAATTTCTTAAATAATGTTGGTTTTAACGCTGTTGAAGTTAATGGAGATTCTGAAAATAGAGAAGAAATATTAAAAGATTTTGAAGACGGAAAATACAACGTTTTATGCAATTCTATGCTTCTTACTGAGGGGTGGGATTGTCCATCTGTGGATTGTGTTGTGGTTTTAAGACCTACTAAAGTAAGAAGCTTATACACTCAAATGGTGGGTAGAGGAACTAGACTTTTCCCAGGAAAAGAGTATTTATTGATCCTTGATTTTTTATGGCATACGGAAAAACATTCATTATGTAGACCAAGTCATTTGATTACTACTAATGAAGAAGTCCAAAAAAAGATGGATGTAAAAATAGAGCAAAATCCTAATGAAATAATAGATATTGAAGATTTAGAGAAATTAGCTACAGAAGAAGTTTTACAAGATAGAGAAAATTCTCTCGCTGAAAAATTAAAAGAACTGAAAAAACGTAAAAGACAATTTGTAGACCCTATTCAATTTGAATTATCTATACAAGATGAAGATTTAAGCAGTTACGTTCCTAATTTTGGTTGGGAAATGGCTCCAGCTTCTAAAAAACAATTAAGCGCTTTAGAAAAATTTGGAATAGATTCAGCTACAATTGATAATACTGGTAAGGCTACTCTTATACTTAATAAGTTGATTAAAAGAAAAGAGCAAGGGCTTGCTACACCTAAGCAAATAAGATTTTTAGAGCGAAAAGGTTTTAACCATGTAGGGACTTGGAGTTTTGAAAATGCTCAAAAAATGATAGCTAGAATTAGTGCTAATCATTGGATGATTCCTAGAGATGTTACCCCAAGCGATTATAAACCAATGTAGAGAGGGGGCGAAATGGATAATAAAACAAATTTTTTAGAAATATTAAATAAAATAGACCCCGCTTATCTTGACTACACAGAATGGTTAAATGTAGGGATGGCTCTTAAACATGAAGGGTATACAGCCTATGATTGGGATAAATGGAGTCAAAAAGATTCTCAAAGATATAAAGAGGGAGAAACCTACAGAAAATGGGAATCATTCGAGGGTTCGCCTAAGCCTATAACTGGTGCGACTATTGTTGAATTTGCAAAAAGATTAGGTGTTTTGCAATTTAATAAAAAAGAAGATTACTCACTTGATTGGAACAGTAAAATCCAAGATGAACTAATTGTAATAGATCATAATTATCTCGAAGGAAAGGAAATCCCTGAACCTATAAATTTTGACCCTTGTAATGAACTTAAAACCTATTTAGAGACTTTGTTTGATTCTACTGAATATGTAGGGTATGTAACAGAAGTTTATGAGTATGACGGAGTTGAAAAACCCACAAAAGGGATTTTTAAGCGTACAGCTGGGGAATTACTTCAAATACTTGCTAAAGGCAGGCTAGATGATGCAATAGGCACTCACAACGAAAAGGCAGGGGCATGGATAAGATTTAATCCTTTAGATGGTAAAGGTATAAAAAACGAAAATGTAACCGATTATAGATATGCTTTAGTTGAATCAGACACTATGGATTTAGAAAAGCAAAATGCGATTTTAAGAGAACTTGAACTACCTATAGCTGTGTTGGTTTATAGTGGAGGGAAGTCTATCCACGCTATCGTGAAAATTGAAGCTAGTTCTTATGAAGAGTACAGAAAAAGAGTAGATTATCTTTATAAAGTATGTGAAAAAAATGGGTTTAGTATTGATAAACAAAACAGAAATCCATCAAGGCTTTCAAGACTTCCAGGAGTTACAAGAAATGGAAAAAAACAATTTATTATAGATAAAAATATTGGAAAAAGTTCCTGGGAAGAATGGGAAGAATGGATTGAAGGGGTTAATGATGATTTACCTGACCCAGAAAGTCTAAATGATGTTTTTGATAATTTACCTGAACTTGCTCCACCCTTAATTAATGGTGTGTTAAGACAAGGTCATAAAATGCTTTTAGCTGGTCCATCTAAAGCGGGTAAATCGTTTTTAATGATTCAGTTAGTAATAGCTTTAGCTGAGGGGAAAAAATGGCTTAATTTTGATTGTGCTAAAGGAAAAGTGCTATATGTAAATTTAGAGCTTGATAAGCCATCAGCCCTGCATAGATTTAAGGATGTTTATAATTCACTAAACTATAAGCCTGAAAACTTAAAAAATATTGAAATTTGGAATTTAAGAGGTAAAGCTGTACCAATGGATAAGTTGGCTCCCAAATTAATTAGAAGAGCTCAAAAAAGAAATTATATAGCTGTAGTTATCGACCCTATTTATAAAGTAATTACAGGGGATGAAAACTCTGCCGACCAAATGGCTCACTTTACTAATCAATTTGATAAAATAGCTCATGAATTGGGCTGTGCTGTTATTTATGCTCATCACCACTCAAAAGGTAGTCAAGGTAGTAAAAAATCGATGGATAGAGCTTCTGGCTCTGGAGTTTTCGCAAGAGATCCTGATGCGTTGCTTGATATTATCCAGCTAGATTATGACCAAAAAATGAAACAAATAGAAGAATCAAAAATATTAGGTAGATTTTTCACTCAAAAAATTAAAGAAAAAGACATGGAATATTTTGAAACTAATGTAAATCCTAGTGATTGTGATTATAGCTTTAAGATGACAAATCATGTAAATAAGATTTTTTCTAAAATTGAACTTGAAAAAATGCAAGATGAAATCAAGCAAATAGAAAAGGCTGTAAATTCAAAAACAGCATGGAGAATAGAGGGAACACTTAGAGAATTTCAAAGTTTTGACCCAATAAATGCATGGTTTAATTATCCTATTCACTCAATAGATGATGGTAGTTTAGATAAAGCAATTCCAGAGGGTGAAAAACCTGCATGGCAAAAAGCTATGGATTCAAGAAAAGACCCAGAGGAAAAAAGGGAAGAGAGAAAAAAAGAACTTGAACAAGCTTATGAAGCTTCAAACATGGACGGACAAGGGGTAACCATTAAAGATTTAGCAAGTTATATAGGCATTACTTCACGTTCAGTTTGGACTCGGTTAAAAGAGCATGGAGGATTTAAAACTGAAAAAGTTGATGGACAAAAAGAAACAATAGTAACTTTAAAAAGTGAATAATATTAATTTAATTGTATATAAAATCTATAATTAAAAATTTAACCTAAAGTGTGAAGTGTGAAAAAAACATGTTCACTTCACACTTGCATTTTTACGAAAATAACAAAATTAAGTGTGAAAAAAACATAAATTTACGTTTTTTTCTTCACAGAAAATTTACCTGTGAAGTGTGAAAAAAACATGTTATTTTCCTAGGAAGAAAAAAACATATATATATATATATATTTTGCTTCACAGGTGAAGTTGGATGCACAGGTGTTGTTGTGAATGAAAAAAGGGGCTTAAGCTCCGCCCCTTTTATTCATGCAACATCCAAACACCTGAAGGCGAAAAAAGAAAGGAAATAAAAAAATGATAAGTGAAAATTTTAACAATAAAGATTTATTTTATGAAGCTGTTGCAAAAAAAATTTTAGAAAATAAAAAAAGCATGGAAATGTATTTTGAACAAATGTCTGATGAAAAATCAGATTTTAAAACAACGAGTATAGCAGGCTGTAAAATTTTAAAATTAAATGGTTTTAACGAGGGGGTGGAATGGGTTATCGAAAAATTTTCAGATTTTTTTGATGGGGAGCAAAATGATTGAGTTTTTTATCCCCCTTGAAAAAATTCCAACAGTTACAAATCAACAAAAAAAAGTTACATGGAATCATAAGACTAACACCCCGATATTTTATGATCCGCCAGAACTTAAAAATGCAAAAGTTTTATTTACGAATAATTTGCTTAAGCATAAGCCTGAAAAGCCATTAAAGGGAGCTTTAAGATTAATTACAAAATGGTGTTTTGGAACTTCTGATAAAAAGAAAGTCGGAAAGTACAAATATACAAAGCCTGATACAGATAATTTGATTAAAGCATTCAAAGACCAAATGACAAAATTAAACTTTTGGGAAGATGATGCTCAAGTCGCTAGTGAGATTACCGAAAAATTTTATAATGATGTGGTTGGTATATATGTAAATTTAGAGGTGATAGATGAAATATAAAAAATACGATAGAGTTGAAGTGGAGATAATGGAATATGAACAGCTTAATATATCAACGCAAAAAATTAGAATTAAACAAAAAATACAAAATATCAAGATTAACAAATGAATTCAAGGTTAGTAGTAGAGAATCTAACCAAACATTGCAATTTTTTGCAAAGCTAATAGAACATAAAAAATATTACATGATATTTGACATTGACGGAGTTAAAGAATGCTTTATGTACGCTGACCCTTATGTGAGAATTGAGGAATTAAAATAATAAAAAAATGAAAGGAGATAGATAGGTGTCGCGACCGTAAGTATATATAATCTATCTCTAAAAAAATATGACAAAAATAGAATTATATAATGACAATTTTCAAAACTTTAAAAGATATGGCATTGGTAAGGCACAACTGGTTATAGCTGATATCCCTTATAATTTAGGAGTTAATGCTTATGCTAGCTCTACAGAGTGGTATGTGAAC
The DNA here is from genome assembly GCF_046035835.1 of Helcococcus bovis. Lineage (NCBI taxonomy): Bacteria > Bacillati > Bacillota > Tissierellia > Tissierellales > Peptoniphilaceae > Helcococcus > Helcococcus bovis. Next base: position 32,291 of record NZ_JBFNGB010000007.1, on the reverse strand, counting down.
GGAGATAACAAACAAGGAGAGAGCAAAAAAGCAGGTAAGGCATTTTTTAAGAGTGATTTAAATTTCAATCTTGCAGAATACATGCACTTTTGCAGTAAATTACTTAAAAAAGAGCCTAAACAAACAAATCAAGCTCCAGCTATGATAGTATTTTGCAGTTTTGAACAAATGCCAATGATTATAGAGTATGGCAAAAAATACGGATTTAAGAATAGTTACCCTTTATTTTTTATAAAAAATTATAGTTCACAAGTTTTAAAAGCAAATATGAAAATCGTTGGAGCTACTGAGCATGCTGTGGTTTTGTATAGAGATAAATTACCGAAATTCAGAAATGGTGGGGTTGTAAATGAAGATGGAAAAATTGAAAAAGGAACTGGAAAGATGGTATTTAACTGGTTTAACTGGGAAAGAGACGGTAAAGATGTTCCGAAAATTCACCCTACACAAAAGCCGATAAAGCTATTAAAAAGATTAATAGAAATATTCACAGATGAGGGAGATACTGTCATTGACCCCGTAGCTGGCAGTGCTACAACGTTGAGAGCTTGTAAAGAGTTAAATAGAAATTGTTATGGGTTTGAAGTGGAAAAGAAGTTCTATAATTTAGCAAAAGAAAAAATGTTAAAAGATGATGAGAAATTGCAAATTGATATTAAGGAGTTGGTAAAATGAAGAAAATAGGACAAATTTTAGGAGGTTTAAAAGATGATACCAAAATTTAGAGCATATAGTAAAAATTATGGGATGAGAAAAGTCACTGGACTAACTTATTCAGGAAGAGGAATATATGCATGCTTAGAAAATTATACAGGAACTAATATCAGAACAAAAGTATTTGAGTTAATGCAAAATACAACTTTTAAAGACATAAATGGTAGAGAAGTATACGAGGGAGATATTGTTGAAACAATTCCAGAAATTGAGCCTAGTTCAGAATTTGATTTTGAATGGGCAATAGTAAAATTTGATGGATTAGAATTTTATTTAGAATATTTTGTTAAAAGATTTGATAAAGAAAGCCTAAAGGATATTTCAATAGATTTAGAGGTTATAGGTAACATTTATGAAAATAAAGATTTGTTGGAGGTAAAATAAACGCATTTATTTGCGATTTAAGAGGTTTTTATATTTCAGGCATATAATTAGTCGTCTAAACTAAATAAATTGATTGGGAGCTAAAATATTAATTGTGAGGGGGATTAAAGGTTGAATGTAGATGATGTAAAAAAATGGTTAAATAGAGTAAAAAAAATTGAAGAATTAATTAAGCTTGATAAAAAAAGATTAGAAGAATTGGAAGAATTGGCAACTGTAGTTCCTTGTATCCCCATTTCTGAAAAAGTGCAAACATCAAAAAATTTAAGTGCTAATTTTGAAAAAAAAATATTTAAAGTGGATGAACAAAGAAAAAAATTAAACAATAGAATTGTTGAAAGGTACAATATCAAAATGGAAATTGATGAAGTTATAAATATGTTAGATAATAATGAAACGATATTAGTATTAAGCTATATATATCTTGATTTTCTAACATATAGAGAAATCGCAACAATAATAGCTTCAAACAAAAGCAGTGTTCAAAGAATTCATAAAAAGGGGTTAGTAGAGTTAAGTAGAATTTTGGGACAAATGGGACAAAACAATATGCTATAATGATAGTGTAGAAAAATATAGGCAATTAACTATAATAATTTTTCAGGCAACTTTACTACAACAAACAGATATTATATCTGGGTGAGGTTGTCTTTTTTGTGTCTATTTTTTATGAAAGGAGCTGATGGTATGGCAAAAAAAATAACACTTAAACAACAAAAGTTCATTGATGAGTATATCATCAGTGGCAATGCTTCAGACGCTGCAAGAAAAGCTGGGTATAGCAAAAAAACGGCTGGAGTAATAGGCGAGGAAAACCTGAAAAAACCTTATTTGCGTGAAGAAATCGAAAAAAGGCTAAAAGAAATAAACGACGCTAAAATTTTAACGATTGAGGAAGCTATGCAAATAACAACTAAAATTGCTAGAGGAGAGCCGAGGACAATTATCAAAAAAGACGTGAACGGGGAAGAATATCAGGACATTGAATATCCAAGCTACAATGATATGAACAAAGCGACTGAACACTTTTACAAAATCAAAGGGCAATTTTTAGAAAGGCAAGAAGTTGAACATAAAGGGTCTGTTCAATTCGTGGACGATATTGAATGATTGTGAAATTATCAGAGTTAATACCTGAAAAGTTTCATCAAGTGTGGAAAAAAGCCCTTGACCCTGATGTCCTACACGTGGTATGCAAAGGTGGGCGTGGCAGTGGTAAGAGTAGTGATATAGCCCATATTATTATTCAATTAATCATGCGACATCCAGTGAATGCTGTAGCAATTAGAAAGGTTGATAATACACTTGAGTTATCAGTATTTGAACAGTTAAGATGGGCGATTAATGAACAAAAAGTCAGTCATTTATTCAAGATTAATAAATCTCCGTTAAAAATAACATATCTCCCAAGAGGCAATTATATTGCGTTTAGAGGGGCACAAAAGCCTGAAAGAATTAAGTCATTAAAAGATAGCAAGTTTCCATTTGCTATCGCTTGGATTGAGGAATTAGCAGAATTTAACACAGAGGACGAAGTCAAGACTATCACTAACTCCCTTTTAAGAGGGCAGTTATCGGATGGTCTTTTTTATAAGTTTTTTTATTCGTACAATCCACCAAGGAGAAAGCATAATTGGGTGAATAAAAAGTATAACTCACATAAAATACCCGATAATACATTCGTCCACCATTCAACATACAAAGACAACCCATTTATCGCTAAACAGTTTATTGATGAGGCATTGACAACTAAAGAGGTAAACGAAAGGAGGTATAAATGGGAATATTTAGGTGAAGCGATAGGAAGTGGGGTAGCACCGTTTGAGAATTTAGAATTTAGAAAAATAACAGACGAAGAAATGGCAATACTCGATAACATAAGACAAGGTAATGACTTCGGTTATGCTAATGACCCTAATGCATTCGTGAGATGGCATTATGACAAGAAAAAAAGAAGAATATACGCAATAGATGAGATATATGGGGTTAAGATAAGCAATAGAGAGCTTGCTCAAAGGATAAACGATAAAGGCTATTCGTCAACGGAAACAATGTGCGACAGTGCAGAACCTAAGTCAATTGATGAATTAAGAAGTTTAGGACTTAGAGTTAGTCCAGCAAAAAAAGGTCCTGACTCTGTAGAGCATGGCGAAAGGTGGCTTGATGATTTGGATAAAATCATAATCGACCCATCAAGAACACCGAATATTGCGAGAGAGTTTGAAAGTATTGATTATCAGGTGGATAAAGACGGGAATACCAAACCGAGACTTGAAGACACTGGCAATCATACAATTGACGCAACTAGGTATGCATTTGAAAGAGATATGAACAAGAGGGTCATAAGAGCAGTAAGCAGAAGTATATTAGGAATATAAGAGGTTAAGATGGCATTAATAAGAAGTGTAGACAGTCTTTTCAACGGAGAAGGCTTGATATTTGAAGAAGTAGAAAAGTTAATAAAGGAACACGAACAAGGACTTGACAGACTTAAAAATCTTGAAGATTATTACAATGGAAATCATAAAATACTTGAAAGAGACAGGGGGAAGAATGTTGCTAATAACAAAGTCTTGATAAATCATGCAGAATATATTACAGATTTTGCAACAAGTTACTTTATAGGCAATCCTATATCTTATCAGTTTGACGGACAAGGGGCAAATGACAAAACAGAAGAATCATTATTAGAAGCTTTTGACTTCACAGATATAGACATGGTAGATAGTGATTTGGCTAGAGATTTATCAATATATGGTTTGGCTTTAGAATACATTTACCAAGATAAAGAAGGGAACACAAAGTCCGTTGCAGTTAATCCGAAAAAAGCTTTTTTGGTGGTAGATGACACGATAGAATATAACTCTCTTTTAGGAGTATATTATTATGACCTAAAAGAAAAGGGTAAAATCGTAGGCAGTAAGGTTCATGCTTATACAAAAGATTTAGAATACATTTTAGAGCTTAGAAATGGAAAGATAAGTCAAAAAGAAGAGCCAAAAGAACTTTTATTCGGTAAAGTTCCTTTAATCGAATATTGGAACAAACCGAATCAAAAAGGTGATTTTGAGAATGTAATCTCCTTAATTGACGCTTATAATGTGTTGCAATCAGACAGAATTAATGATAAACAACAATTTGTAGACGCTATACTGGTTCTTTATGGAACAGTGGCAGGGGATAATAACACAGAGAAGTCCGAAACTGCAAAAGCTATCAAGGAATTAGGAATGCTTGAAATGCCAACAGGAACTGGAGCAGAATTCATTGTTAAATCTTTTAATGAGACTGATGTTGATATGTTGCGTAAATCAATAATAAATGACATTCACAAAATAAGCAAAGTACCTAATCTAACGGATGAACATTTTGCTGGCAACTCATCAGGAGTTGCTATGAAGTATAAATTGTTAGGATTAGAGCAACTGGCACAAGGCAAAGAAAATTATTTCAAGATGGGAATTAGAAAGAGAATAGAATTATACTCAACAATACTTAATATAAAAGGCTTGTATATTGACCCTAGAGCAGTAAAGCCTGTATTTACTAGAAGTTTACCAGCCAATGAAATTGAAATAAGTCAATTAATAAATAACTTAAAAGGTACTGTATCGGATGAAACCTTGTTATTACAATTACCATTCGTTAATGATGTTCAAGATGAACTAGACAAAATTAGAGGTCAAAGGGAAAACAATATTGAATTAAATCAAAATCTATTCGGTGGATATGACTCCAAAGATACAGGGATAGAAAATGAAGAAGATTAAAAGCCCTGAATATTTTCAAAAGAGACAAGCTCAAAACATGCATAAGCAACACAAAAAAGCTGATAAGTACATGCATATATTAAATAATGAGTTTGATAAATCGATAGACAACTTAAAAATTGAAATCAACAGAATTATTGGAAAGGTTGAGGGGCTTACACCTCAAGAGGTTAGAGAGCGATTAAGTGAGACTATTTCTAATGATGAATATGACAGACTGTTAAAGTTGTATAAAAGTGTTAAAGACCCTGATGTTAAAAAGCAGATAGAAAAGCAATTAAAAATGGAGTCTATAAAGTACAGGGTAAAAAGAAAAGAAGCAATGATACAAGCTATCAACAGAGAAAGGGCAAGATTAACCGATACACAACTTACAAATGCTAAAGAACATTTATCAAGTGTTTATATAGATTCTTATCAACTTTTCACAAATAACAGGGTGTCAATTAGTGAGTTAGAAAATGTATTAAATAGCAAATGGAATGGTGGTAATTATTCGTCTAGGATATGGAACAATCAAAAAGTAATGGCGAAAAGCCTTAAATCTGAATTAATGCAAGCCTTTATATCAGGTAAAACAGAAAAGCAAATGGCTGATATACTTGTTGAATATACTGACTACAGTAGACACGTAGCAAACAGGCTTATAAGAACTGAAACAAGCTACATGGTAAATACAGCAGATTTAAACGACAGTAAAAGAAGAGGCATAAAAGCCAAGAGGTTTGAGGCACATCTGGACAGTAGAACATCAAGGTTATGCAGGTTGCATAATCAAATTATTATACCTATTGATAAAATCAAGATAGGAGTAAATGCTCCGCCTCTTCATCCATACTGCAGGTCTTTTTTATCTGATGTACTTGAAGGTTGGGATTATGAAACTGATGAAGAACTACAAGAATTGATAGATGATAGTTATATTGAAAATGAAAAACAAGCCAAAAAGTACAACGATGATGTGATGAAAGGCAAGTTTGACTCAAAGATTAAGAAAAGTACAGATATAGAACAATATACTAGGTATAAAGAGAAAATCGGCGATGATAAATTCAAGATTTCATTTGAAGAATTTGAAAAAATAAAGTATAATAAGAGTGAAGAATATGAGAAGTTGAAGGTTGATTATAGAGACGAGAAGTTAAGGGAAAGAATAGGGGAAACATACAACTTAAATATTCATGAAGGCAGACAAGGTAAACATATTTTAGGTCATAATAATTATGAAGGGAAAAGTTATTTGTTAGAAGAAATTGACCCACAAGAACTTATTAATAAATATGCTTTAACTGGCGAATTTAGAAGAGTAAATGTTTATGGAAAGTGGACTAACAAAGAATTTATAACCGCAAATGAATATATAGGATATGTTGTTGATAAAACAACAGGAGAAAAACAATTAACGAAAAGATTTTCAATTTCATATAGTAAAAAGAAAGGGTCTCATATTGTGCCAAGAAGAAAAGAGGAGAATTATGAATAAAGAAAAAATAAGAGAACTTATGTATCAATCACATGGAAAAAGAATAAATTTATATTTAAAAAATGGAGAGGTAAAAAATGATATATTTATAAATTGTTATCATCAAGACGAAGGGGAAGATGAACCAGCTATGCTAGAAATAGGCAAGTCAATGGTAACTATTGATGAAATAGAAAAAATAGAAATATTAAACTAAAAGCACACTAACTAAAATGTTAGAGGTGCTTTTTTAATACAATAAAATGAGGGGGATATGGAACTGTATTTTAAGTTAAAAACAGTAATGAATATAGCATATATATTATTTATTTGTGCATATTTAATTTATATAGTTTACAAAAATAAAAAGGGGGCATAAATGAAAAATAAATCTAATGACAATTTCTACATATATTTTATACTAGGCTTTATTTTAACCACAGTGGTATTAAATATATTGTTATTATAAATACAGCAATAGAAGACATAACACCAAGAATAAATCCTATACTTTTTTCTTTGAATCTTTCTTTAGATTCAAGAATAAGTAAATTAAGCAAGATGGCAGACGTGCTACCTTGCTTTTTTATTGTCCAAAACATGTTGAAGACATTAAAAGCTACAAGACAAATATATAGTCGGACACGACTTTAAACAAGAAAAGGAGAAAAAAATGGAAGAAAACACACAAGTAGTAAATCAAGAAGTTCAAATTGAGGATAATGTCGACAATCAAGAAGTTGAACAAAAGGAAACTACAAAGGAAGCTAAAGCATATACACAAGATGAATTGGATAAAATAATCAAGTCTAACGTGGATAGAGCTTTAGCAAAAGCAAGAAAGGAAGCACAAGAAAAGCAAGAAGAAGCCGAGAAGTTGGCGAAGATGAATGCAGACCAAAAGGCAGAGTATGAAAGAAAGCAAGTAGAAAAAGCACTTGCTGAAAGAGAAAGAGCAGTCGAAGTAAAAGAGCTTAAAGCAACAGCTAAGGATATTTTAAGTGATAAAGGACTACCTTTAGACCTTCACGAAATATTAAATTATGAAAAGGCTGAAACTGTAAATAACAGTATAGAAGCAGTTGAAAAAGCAATTCAAAAAGCTGTTGAGAATAAAGTTCAAGAAAGGCTGAAAGGAACAAGCATTCCAAAGAATGCAACAAATAATGGTGGAGTTTTAAAAGGCTTCGCTAAACTAAATGAAAAATATCAGAAAGGAAGATAAAAAATTATGGCAATTAAAGTATTTACAAAAGAGTACGCAGGTTTATTAGAAAATGTTTACGAAAAAAACGCATTATTTTTAGAAACATTTGGTGGAAAATTACAAGTTAAAGACGGAGTGGCAGACAAAAACTTTTTAACACTTAAAGTAACTGACTCCGAAGCAGTAATACAAGAATACTCCACAGATGACAATGTGGGATTTGGAACTGGCACAGGAAAGACAACAAGGTTTGGAAATAGAAAAGAAATTAAAGCGATTGATGAAACTGTGGCATATGAAGCACCATTAACAATTCATGAAGGGGTTGACTCTGTAACAGTTAATGACAATGCTGAACAAGTTATTGAAGAAAGAACAGGAATTCATGCTGAAGCTTGGACTGAAAAATTAAACAGTTTATTAGCAAAAGCATTATCTGACAATGCTAACGCAACTGTAATATCAGGAAAACTAGATGAGGCAGGAGTAAAAAAGGCTTTTGCAGAAGCTAAAAAACATTTTGTGAATAACAAAGTAACAAAGAGATTAACATGGAGAGCATATGTAACTCCTGAGGTGTATAACGTAATTTTAGAATCAGGCTTAACTACATCAGCTAAAAAATCATCTGCAGATATTGACAATGGCGAAGTTAAGAAATTCAAAGGATTTGTACTTGTTGAAACACCTGATGAATATTTCCAAAATTCAGAAAACATCTTTTTTGCTGTAGACAATGCAGGTCAAGCAGGTGTGGGATTAGACACATACAGAATAATTGACTCTGAAGACTTTAACGGTGTATCAATTCAATCTGTAGCTAAATTCGGTAAATATATACCTGAAAAGAATAAAAAAGCAGTTTACAAAGCTAAACTAACGGCTACAGTTTAAGGGACTAATATTATTTAGTCCCTTTCTTAATTAAGAAAGGATTAAAATATGGCAAAATTTAAAGCTTTAAGAATTGTTGAAGACAAAAAAGAAAATATCATCATTAAGAAAGATGAAATTATAGAAAGACAAGGCAAAAGAGCAGATGACTTTAGAAACTCTGGCTATTTTGAAGAATTAGAAATCGAAGAAACAGAGGTTAAAGAGGTTAAAACTGCTAAAAAGCCTACTAAAAAGCCTACAAAAAAGCAATAGAAGCTAGCTTCTAAAGGGGGATAAATGAAATACAAAGATAAGGAGTTAGTGGATTTGTTTTTATCTTTAAACGAATTAGGAGAAATAGAAAGGCAAAAGGCTGAATTTTTATTGTTAAAAGCTGAAACACAAGTACTAGCTTACACAAACAGAAAGGAATTAATACCAGAAATGAGAATGCTAGTTTTAGAGTTAGCAACTTATCATCTTTTATCCAAGGACAGACAAGGCATAGCGTCAAGAAGTGAGGGGCCAATGTCCGAAACTTATATTAATCTTGATAATCAAGGAAGTGGAATACCTAAATTTATTGAATTATCACTAAATAGATTTAGGCTTCTACATGTGGTAAAGCATAATGAAAGTTAAAGGAGTAAAGCCTTATAAGGTATTTCAAATGACAACTGTATCAGATGAAGAAGCAAATACAAGGACTGAATATGAAGATTTAGGGTATGTTGATTTATATATCTATCCTGCTGATACGGGGACTCAATCTCAAATGTATGGGGTTGAAGTAAAAGATATATTAAATTGCTTAACTAATGAAGGTGATATCCTTGAAAGATTTGGGATTGCTATTGACAGTAAAACTGCTAATTATGAGGTAATATCTAGAAAAGAGTACAACCGAACAAGTCCAGCACATTACCTATTGGAGATTAAGAAGTTATGACAAAAGTCAATATTAAAGGCTTAAATAAGCTCAACAAAAAACTTGATAAATTGAAAGATTTAGGAATAAAAAGGGTTATTGAGGATGCCACTGCTAGAGTTAGAGATGAAGCAAGAAAGAATGCACCTGTAGATACTGGAGCATTGGCACAATCGATACGGTATAGGTCTGAAAAAAAGAACAAATCTAATTATAGGGGGATTGTTTACACAAACAACGAATACTCCTCTTATGTTGAGTTCGGGACGGGTCCAGTAGGACAAGCAAATCATCAGGGAATAAGTCCAGAGGTTAAGCCTAGATATTCGCCTAAAGGGTGGAAGTATTTTGATGAGAAGCAAGAAAAATGGATATACACGAAAGGGCAAAAAGCCCAACCATTCATGTATCCAGCATTAAAGGATAATGAAAAGAAGATAAAGAAATTCATTTCAAGGGAGTTAAAGAAAGAAATAAAAGGGGTGATTAAATGATTAATTTTAAGCCCGAACTAGTAACATTACTAAAACAAGTAAATAACAATGTAGCTGAATCATGGACTGATGAATGGACAAGGACGCCAATTATCATTTATGAAGAGGAAGCGAACGAGCCTTATACTTTAGCAACTAAAGGTGAAGTATTGACACTTTTAAGATATAGGATAGACATTTATTCTAAATCATCAACTAGTAGCCTTAAATTAGCTATTAATGACAAGTTGACAGAAAGAGGGTTTACAAGGCTTCAAAGTATCGACAATAATGACGAAAATTGGAGGCATAGCATTATGAGATTCGAGGGAGTTATTGATTTGACTACAAAAAAAATATTTAAAAACAAATAAAGGAGAAAAAATATGTTAGCAAATGGAATTACATTAGGATTTAACAAGACTGCAAAAGGACAATCATATACATTATTACCAACATTAAAGACAGTGCCTGATTTAGGAGTATCACCAAATCCTGTTGAAAATACACCAATAAACGCTAAGAGTTTAAGGTATGAGATGGGGGCAGGCGATCCGGGTTCTTTAGAGTATGCTTTTGCTATGGACGAAAACAAAAGCGGGTCAGATACAAGACAGTTAATAGAGATTTGCGACGCTGGAAAGTCTGTATTTTGGGAACAAACTTATCCAGACGGCATGAAAGTGAAATATTCTGGCACTCCATCATATACAATAAGTGGTGGCTCAATCAATGACCCATTGGAACTAAAGTTAACAATAGCTATTAATAGTGATTTAGAAGTTACGCCAGCAAGTGGTGTTTAATTAAGAGGAGGGGGACTAAATGACAGAAATGAAAGCATTTACGACAATTCAAGTTAAAGGTACAGAATACAAACTTAAATTAACAATTGGAGAGATTGAAAGACTAGAAAGATTATACAGCAATGGGTCGTTGTTGAATCCATTAATGCAAACACAAAACGGCTCTTTACCATCAACGGTATATATCATTGATGTACTACACGGAGCATTGCAAAAGTTTAATCATGGAATGTCAAGAGATGAAGCTTCTAAATTGTTCGGAGATTGGATTGAAGAGGGTAACTCCATAACCGAAGCTATGAAGATAATTACAGACATATTCCAAGTATCAGGATTTTTTCCAAAACAAAAAGAAGAAAGATAAAAAATTAAATAACAAAATTGAAACTCCACAGACGATATATGACCTATACAAACAAGCTGTATTATTAGGCATTGACCCTGTGGAGTTTTGGTATATGTCTTTAGATGAGCTTGATTTATTCTTGGAAAAAAGAAAATTAGATAAAATAGAGAGATTACAAGAGCTTGATTTGTTGTCAATTTTAATAAATGACAGAATTTCAATAAGCTTTTCAGGAAAGAAAATTCAATACAGAGGTGTAATGGAGTATTATCCTGAATTGTTTAATAATTTAGATGAAGAAGTAGAAAAAGAAAGAATAAACAACGAGCTAAGGCTACATCAAGCACAGATGTTGGCTTTTGCTCAAAGACATAATTCAAAACGCAAAAAGAAAGGGGGTGTAAAGGATGAATGAAACACTCGCTGAATTGCAGGTGATTATAGAGGCACAGACTGCAGGTTTAAAAAAAGAGTTGGAATCTGTCAAAAGAAGTACTAAGAATCTCGCGACAGATGTCCAAAGACAAACAAGTAATATATCGAAGTCTTTCACAGGAATGGGCAATAAACTTAAAAAATTAGCTATAGTTGCTATGCTTGTAAAAGTTGGTAAAGAAGCAATAAATGCAGCCGCTTCACTGCAAGAGGTCGAAAACGTTGTTGATGTATCATTTGGAAATTTAAGGCACTATGTAGATGAGTTCGCCGAAAACTCAATAAAACAGTTTGGCATGAGTGAGTTAGTCGCAAAGAGAACAGCCTCAATATATATGTCAATGTCAAAAGGTATGGGCTTAACTGGAAAGGCAGCGGCACAAATGTCAATTAATGTGGCGAAGATGTCAGGGGATTTAGCTTCATTCTATGATATCGAGCAATCAGTTGCAGATACAGCCCTAAAATCTATATGGACTGGCGAGACTGAAACGCTTAAAAGGTTTGGTGTTGTAATGACACAAGTAAACTTACAACAATTCGCTTATAGGCAAGGTATTCAAAAGAACATTCAAGATATGAGCCAACAAGAACAGACGCTACTTAGATATAAGTATGTAATGGAATCACTGTCAAACGCACAAGGCGATTTTGCAAGGACAAGCAATTCATGGTCTAATCAGGTACGACTATTAAAGGAGCAATTCAAGCAACTTTTATCAATTATAGGGCAAGGTTTAATTCAGGTATTAATACCAGTGTTAAGATTGATTAATACAATACTCGCAGGACTTATATTAATTACAAAAAAGGTTGCTAGTGCCTTTAAAAAAATATTCGGATTAGGAAGTCAAACGGCAGAGCCTAAAAAGAATCTAGAACAAATAAACGCAGAGGCTCAAGGGATAGGTATAGATGGTGCCAAAGGACTTGATAACCTAGGAAAGTCAGCAAAGAAAGCAGGCAAGGAAGCAAAAGGAGCATTAGCCTCATTTGATGAGTTAAATGTTTTAAGCTCACAGATAGCAGAGCCGACAAATGTAGGGGGTGGCAGTGTGTCAAGCTCCAATGGTTTGGGCAATTTTGAAGTTCCTGACTTATATGCAGGCATGAATAAAGGTCCTGAACTTGATACATCTTGGGCAGATAAATATGTTGATACAATTGTAAATGTACTTACTAAAGTTGCAGAGTTTGCTAAAAAGAACAAAGCTTTGCAAGATACATGGAATAAAATCAGTTCACTATTTACCAATATCTTTAACGATATAAAGAAAGTTTTTCAAGACTTTTGGACTAATTACGGTCAACCTATAATGGAGAGTTTAAAACAAGCTTGGCAAAGTTGGGTTGGATTTGTTGAAGCATTATGGAATAGTGTATTAAAACCTATTATAGATACAATTACTGTTGCACTACAAACATTATGGGATAATATCTTAAAACCTATGTTAGAATTATCTTTAACCTTAATAGGCGAGATAACGACAATTATACTAAAGTTATGGAATGATGTATTAGCACCTTTTTTAACATGGATATTAAAGGTGTTCGCACCACTAATTAAACTCTTTTTGGATAATTTGTTGTATTGGTGGAACGTTCTTTTATCGGGAATCAAGCCTATAATAGATGGAATCAAGTCAGTTATAAAAGGAATCAGCACAGTTTTAAAAGGTGTTATAGATTTTGTGAGTGGAGTATTCACACTTAACTGGAGTAAAGCTTGGAATGGGATAAAAGATATATTCGGAGGTGTATTTGACACTTTAAAAGCCATTGTAAAAGGTTTATGGGATTCTATAGTTAATATCTTTTCAGGTGTCGCCAATTGGTTTGATACACGAGTAATAACTCCGATAGTCGAAGCCTTTACAAGTGGATTCAGCTTTATTGGCAATTTTATAAGTGATGTATGGCACGGCATATTAGGTCTATTCTCAAAAGGCGGTAAAATATTTAGTGGAATTGCCGAGGGCATAGGAAATGTATTTGTAGCAATAGTAAATGGATTAATAGACGGTATTAACTGGGTCATAGGTGCTCCGTTTAGATTTATTAACGGCATACTAAATAAGATAGGAGATATTAATATATTAGGTTATCATCCTTTCTCATTTTTGAGTGGTGATGTTATACCAGTACCACAAATACCACATCTTGATGTTGGTACAAACTATGTAGCAAGAGATGGGTTAGCTTACATTCACGAGGGCGAGGCAGTTGTGCCGAAAAAATACAATCCTGCACTTGCAGGCAATGTATCAAACGAAGAGGAGTTAAGCCTGTTACGTGAACAAAACAGACTATTAAGCTTACTACTTGATAAAGATACAGATATATACCTTGATGGAGATAAGTTACACGATAACAATGATAAAAAAGCTAGACAGTTAAACAGACGTCTAGGTTATGCATAGAAAGGAGTGATTGATATGAAGTTATTAGAAGTAAATGGAGTTGATATCACTCCATTTATTAAAGCTAATGGATATGATTGCAGAATTGAAGATTTAGATGCGTCAGCTGAAAGAAGTATGGCAGGATATTTAACGAGAGATAGAGTAGCAAGAGTGCCGAAGATAACAGTTGAGTTTTTAGGATATCTTAAACAAAATGAAATAACAAGGATAATTAACTTGTTTACTCCTGCAGGATTTAATGTTAATTTTTTTAATCCTGAAAATGGAATTATTCAAACTACAATGGTTTACGCAAAAATAGAGCAACCGAAGATTAAAAGTACTCGTAAAGGATATCCTGAATATGATAGCTTTAAGATAACTTTAACAGGTTATGGGGGTATTTAATGATAACAAATGAAAAGTTAAAAGAGTTGTTTTCACAAACGAATAGAGAGGTTATCGCTCAAATTAAAATCGGAAATGTAGTCATAACCTCAAGGGATAAATTAAAAGAGTTTAAAGTATCTGTAAAGGCTGATGATGACAAAGGGCAATGGACAGGGACTGCAATCCCTAAAGAGTTAAAATTTAGTGTGATAAACGAAAACAGAACATATGACAATTTAATAATATCAGGGCAAGAAGTAGAAGCTATAGTCGGAGTTAGAAAAACCGATTCATCAGAAGACTATAGCTTGTTTAGTTTAGGTAAATATTACATTGATGAAGAAGGCATTGAAGTTAAGGAAGACAAGGGGATAATAAACGTTATAGCTTATGACAAACTAAAAGAGTTCCAAAGTGCGGATGTAGGAAACATCAACTATCCTATAACGATTAAAGAGTTGTTGAACAAAGTTCAACAGATAGGAAAAGTTGAAATAGATGATAAAAGCCTTTTATTTCCTGACTTTTCAATTCAAAAAGAAATTTATTTTGGTAAAAATAAAAGCTTATCAAATGTAATAAAAGCAATTGCGGGTGCAAACTTAACATTTGCAGTAATTGATTATGACGGAAATTTGGTATTTAAAAGACCGATTAAAGTCGACTATGAAATAAATAAAGAAAATGCCTTTAATTTTAAGAAATTTGGAAAGCAAGAGCCTATAACTACTGTAGTTATTGCAAGGACACCTCAAGAGGATAACGTAATGTATGAGTTACAAGGCACACAACCTAATAATAGGGTTGAATTAAAGCTTGCAAACAATCCGATTTTAGATTTAAACCGAGAATACTTTATAAAACCTCTACTTGACATTGCTAAAACTTGGGAATATATAGGTGCTGAATTAAGGTTGCAATCTAATCCTTTAATTGAAATTGGCGATATAGTACAGTTTGATGGAAATGATGTTTTAGTGTTAGAGCATGAAATCACAATGACGAGGTCAATTTTTAAGAGTAAAGTTTTAGAAAAAAACGAATCTGATTATAGCAAAGCTAAAGGCATTGAAGAGCAAATAAAGGATACAGTACTTTATGTTGACAAGGTTCAAAGCGAAATAGTGGCTAAAGTAAAAAATGATTTTGAAAAAAGGATAGTAGAACTTAAGCTAGACGATAAGGGCATAACTCAACGAGTAGGCTCACAAGTTGATAATAAGATAAGTTCAATAAATCAAACTTTAGAAGATATCAAGATAAGTTTTTCTAATGAAAAAAAGAAGAACTATATTGTAGGCACTGAATCCTTTAAACCTTTACCTGAATCATTTATACCTAAAGGAGTAACATATGGTATAGATGAAGTAAACGGCGATTTGAGAATATGGAATAAAGACAATAAATATGGTAAAGACGAGGGGATATTTTACCCCTTAGGCGAAAATATAACATTGAACGGTCAAACTCTTACTATATCAGGGCAGATATATTCTGATTTTTCAAGCAACACAAAATTGAGTTTTAGGCTTGAGAATGACTGGAGGACATATACTGTAAATGTTGATAGAGGGTCTTACAAGCCGTTTAACATGACTTTTAAAGTTGGCGATAACGGAAAAGTATCCAACTCTATCTTTTTACAAGTTTACAATGATAACTATGCAAGTGGAAAAGAGCAAGCAAGAGTATTTATCAAAGGTAGCACGTGGAAGTTAGAAGATGGCAATAAAGCGACTAAATGGACACCTGCTGACAGTGAATATATTAAGAGTGCTAACTATGTATTTAATAATGATGAAGTAAAGTTCACATATAACGGCATTGATAAACTGAAATTCAATGGAAAAAATGGCGACTTGACTTTAACGGGATATATTAACGCTAGAGGTGGCAGTATTGGCGACTGGGAAATAACGGATAAATATTTAAGGCTAAAAAATGACAGAGTAGGCATTGGTATAGGGTCTTATAGTTCTGACAGTGCAGCGTTTTGGGCTGGATACAGTGGGGGTAAATACAACTTCCTTGTTACTCACTCGGGTAACTTAACAGCTAACAACGCTACAATAAAAGGATATATCGAAGCTTCTAGTGGTTGGATTGGCAATTGGAAGATAACCGATAAATACTTAATGTCAAGCAATGAAAGAGTAGGCATTGGAACTGCTTCTTATAGCTCCGACAGTGCGGCGTTTTGGGCAGGATATGGCAGTGGTAGATACAACTTTCTTGTTACTCATGCAGGAGATTTAACGGCTCGCTCTGGTCGAATAGGTGGTACTACTGTTAATGCTAATAGTTTAAGTGGTGGCACTTATCACAGTGGCACGTTTAGGAGTGGAAGTTATTCGGGGGATACTTATGGATATGGATATTTAAACTCAAGTAGCACTATAGCAGGACATAAAATTGAAAATAGGGACGACAGCTTAACTTTAAGTAGGCTATATGCTTATAACGGACTGTCTTGCAGTGAACTATCTATCAATTCGGGTATGATAAAAGGCTTGTGGAATCCTCACGTCAAAGCATACGTTACTGCGACGCTTAAGATGGGTGGTTGGGATATATCTAACTCTGATATAAGGCTTAAGGAGAACATAGAAGATTTAGGGTACGAGTATAACGAACTTATATATAATTTACCTTTAATTAAATACAATTACATTGAAGATAAAGAAAAGAAGCAAAAAGCAGGGGTAAACGCTAATTACCTAATGAAGATATTACCAAAAGAATTTGCTGAAAGTTTTTTACATCAAGACAAAAAAACAGGATTATACGGTGCTAGCTATGAGTATTTAACACCGTATTTGATTAAAGTTGTTCAAGAACAAAACGAAAGAATAAAGGAGCTTGAAAAATGGCAGGAATCGTGTCAATAAATTTACGAAAACAAAGCGAGGGATGGTTATTATCCGTGGTTAAGGATGTAGATTTTAAGGAAGTTCACACAGAGGAAACTAAGGAAATAACTGACGCAATAGAGCAGATAGTTAAATTTGCTGAAAATATTAAAAGTGAGGAAGAAAAGAAAATTGAAGAATTAGAGAATCTGCAGAAAGAAGCACTAAAGGTTATCAAGCAAAAAACAACTCTAAATGAAAGAATTAAAATGGTTGAACTCCTTAAAAGGTGGCAAGAGGGAGAAGATATACAAGTTAATGATGAAAGGGTCTATAATGACAAGCTATATATTGCTAAAAAAAAACATAAATCATCATACGAGAATATCCCTATAAATGACAAATCTACTTGGAGATTAGCATTGTCAAAAAAGGAACTACCAGATATATACAATCACGAGAAAAAATACAAGATAAACGAAAAGTGCAGATATAACGGGAGGATATACTCTAGCCTTATAGTTCAAGAAGGGCAAAGTCCATTCGCAAGTCCAAAGACTTGGGAAGATGAGGGGGTAATTTAATGGAATATAGTTTAATAGATTTAATTGAAGAATATCAAAAGTTGGCAGGCGAAAAGCTTTTGTTGGCAATTGAAAATAAAGCTTTAAAAAAAGAAATTGAAGAATTGAAAAATAAAAATGGAGAAAAGAAATGACAAAAGAATTAATAATAAAATACGGAAATGAAGTTACATCAAGTCCTGTTTTTCAAGGACTTATAGCCTTAATAGCACTAGACATATTAACTGGTGTAGCTAAAGCTATAAAAAATAAAAAAATAAACTCTACAATAGGAATAAACGGTTTAATAAAGCATACAGTTGTTATGTTATTGCAAGGCTTAATAGCTATATATGTAAGGGCAGTTGGTGGGGCGAACTTAACTTTTATAAGTAAATCAATTGGAATCTTCTATATTGCACAATATGGATTTAGTTTAATTGAAAACTTAAATGAACTAAATGTCCCACTGCCTTTATGGGTAAGCAAGTTTTTTTCACAATTGAGAGAACAAAATATTGAAATACCTAATGTTGACGTAATGATAACTACACACAATCAGAAAAAAAACAAAGAAGTTTTTAACAAAATAAACAACAATAAAGAACTAGATGTAAATATTAAATAAATCAAGCAATATACACAATGATTGTTTATTTGAGTTTTAAGAGGAGTTTTTAGTGTTAGGCATATAAATATATGGCTTAAAATTAATAAAAGGAACTGGAAATAACATTCTAGTTCCTATTTATATTTAGAAAGGAAGAATTTATGGAAAAAATGTTAGCGATAGATATTTCGGTTTGGAATGAAAATATTGACTGGGATAAAGTAAAAGCAAATGGAGTTAAGGCGGTAATTGTTAGAGCGGGAAGCTCAACGAGAATTGATTCTTATGCAAAACAAAATATTGAAGGTGCGTTAAAAAACGGATTGCATATTGGTGCATACTGGGCAATGTATCCATTTAATGAGCATCAATCATTTATTGAATCAGAGACCTTTGCTGATTTTATGGAACAATATAAAGGGAAGATTGATTTGCCTTTATTTGCAGATTTTGAATATTTTAGCGATGAAGAAGCAAATAAAAACGATATATACTTTGACATTGCTACAAGAACTAAGCTTGTAAAAACATTCATTAAAAATTTAGAAAAGCGTGGGTGGTATGCTGGGAACTATGCCAATGTAGACTATTTAGAAAATAAATTTAATTATGATGAATTAAAGGACTTTGATATTTGGCTTGCTGATTGGAGAGATGAACCGTCTGAATATTGGTTAAATAAAGCAGGTATTCATCAATATTCTGAAAGTGGACCAAAAATGGGAAGTGGTATAGATACAACAGATATGAATTATATTTACACAGACTATCCAACAATTATAAAATCGGCAGGATTAAACGGATATAATCAAGATAATAAAGTATTTGAAGAAAAAAAAGACGAATTAACAGAAAGTGAAATGAAATTAATACAAGAATTAAGAAAAGTGATAAAGGAGAACAAATAATTATGAACACAGAAACAATAACATTAATATTAAACGGGGTATTAGTACCTCTTTTAATTTGGGGGGTAACCGAATTAGTAAAATATTTAAAAACAAAAAGTAAAAACGAAAAACTAAACGACATCATTGACTTAGCAGGTATGATTACAAAAGATGCAGTATACTCAACAAATCAAAAATATGTAGAAACAATCAAAAAGCAAGGTAACTTCAATAAGCAAGCACACAACGAAGCTTTTAAAATGGCTAAAAATGAAATCATGAAAACTTTAGGTGACGGTGGAGAAATGTTGTTAAAGCAAGCTGTTGGAGATATAAATACATTTTTGAAAAATAAAATTGAAAAGGAAGTTGTTGAACTTAAGAAGTAATTTAGAGAGTGGAGAAATTGAACTGACCTCCTTAAAGTTGGATTTTAGTTCCAACTTTTTGGGGTCAGTTCAGATTGATGTCTAGCTCTTTTTTACAAAATATTCATTAATGAGATTCTTAACATTACTGTTTCCAGTTACTTTATACAACACCTTATTATTCAGTCATAGTGAAGATAAGTCTGAATGTACAGACCGTCGTCTATACACTTCTTATCTTGAGTAAACTCCTAAGCACTAACAAGACTTTTCTTGTAACTTTCACAAAACATTCAGAAAAAATTGTTGAGTCCGTTTTAATCCAATTTCGAGACCTTAAGTTACGGTAAAGGTCAATACCGCACGTGGATTTTTGCTACTCGCACACACATCATCTATTTATTACAACCACATCTACTGTTTATTTAGCATTTCTTTTTGATTCTAACGGTAGCAAGCCATCAATCATAAAGATTAGAAAAGTTGTTAGCTTCCCTTATATTGCACAGTCATAGCTTCATGTGTTACTTTATATTAATATTGTATATCGCACCAACACTCTTATTGAATACACTTGTATTCTTCATTATAAATATTACTATTCATAAAAAGGTGGTCGCATATCTGAAAGTATCCTTACAGATTCGCCCCTTATGAGTTGTTGTCCTTGCAAGTTGTTACCTCTCTTCACAAGGTTAATGTTAAGAATATCATTAATGTAATAGTAATTATACTCTATATTGTATTTAATGTCAATATGTAATACAACATATTGTATTTTTTATAGAAAAGATATATAATTTAATTATCCTATTTGATATTAAACCCTCTTATTTTTATTTAATTTATTATATAGTAAAAGTCGCGGATAATGTCTGTGGCTTTTATTATTTATAGCATATACTCCAAAAAAAAATGTTACGGTTGATGTTACGATATTGGATAATAAATGTCATTAAATGTTAATACCCATGTTAAATAAACATTGTAAAATAGTAAATGTTAATATATTATAATATAATTTTTATATTACCCTAAAATTAAGAAAATATAAACATATTGATAAAATTTAGATATTATGTGATAATAAAATTAATATTGATATACAATATAATTTTATTGTATTACGATAACTGTTAGATAATTGTAAGGAAAAAGTATGAATAAAAAAAATAGAATAGTTTTCTTATCTGGTGTTAGGACACCTATAGGTAAATTTTTAGGAAAGCTTAGGAGTTTTACTCCTCAAAAATTGGGAAAAATCACATTAAAAGAAGCTATAAAAAGAGCTAAAATAGACAAAAATGAAATAGATGAAATCATAGTAGGAAATGTTATTTCTACACCTACAGCTTGTAATTTAGCTTCGGTAATAGGATTAGATTTAGAATTGAAAGAAGATTTTACTGCTATGACTGTGAATAGGATATGTGGATCTGGACTACAATCTGCAATAAGCGGATATCAGGAGTTATTTTTTGATAAGAAAAAAGTTATAGCTGTTGGGGGAATTGAGACTATGTCTAGAGCTCCTTTTCAATTAGAAGAGGATAGCAGATTTAATTCAAAAAAATTAGGCAATATACAAATGTTAGACGCTAATATTGAATCGTTAAAATCTGCTTCAGGTACAAATTCAGAAATAAGTAATATGGGAATTACAGCTGAAAATATTGCTAAAAAATATAATATATCAAGAACTCTGCAAGATGAATATGCATTAAATAGTCATTTAAAGGCGATAAAAGCAACATCAGTAGGAAGATTTAAAGAAGAGATGTTTTCTATTGAAGTGAGTGAAAATGGGAAAAAAGAGATTATCGAAGAAGATTTGCAAATCAGAGAAGATATATCCATAGAAAAATTACAAAAATTAAAACCTGCATTTTTAGAAAATGGAACAGTTACGGCTGGTAATTCATCAAGTTTTAATGATGGAGCAGCATTTGAGATAATGACAACTGAAAAATACGCAATAGAAAATAATTTAGATATTATGGCATATTTTGTTGATTACTCGATTGTAGGAGTTTTACCGGATATGATGGGATTGGGTCCTGTGGAAGCTATAAAACAGTTGTGTAAATATAATGATTTAGATTTAGAAAAAGATATTGATTATTTAGAAATAAATGAAGCTTTTTCAGCACAGGTTATAGGATGTTTGAAAGAATTGGGAATTTCACTTTCCTCAGAGTTTTATAAAAATAGATTTAACGTTAATGGTGGGGCTTTAGCTTTGGGGCATCCATTAGGAATGTCAGGATCTAGGTTAATTAATACAGTATTGCATGAGTTCAAAAATAACCCATTAAAAAGATATGCGATTGTATCAGCTTGTATAGGTGGAGGACAAGGAATAGCAATATTGTTAGAAAATGGATATTTTAATAAAAATAATAAATAGGAGATTTAATGGATAATTTATTTTATAAATTTTATAACAAGACAATTAGTGAAAGAAGAGATGTTTTAAAATCATTAAATTTATTTGAAGAAATAAAAAAATTAAATGAAGAAACAGCAAACCTAATGATTGAAAATTACTTACAAAATTATCAAATTCCTTTAGGAATCGCTATGAATTTTGAAATTAATGATGAAAAAATATTAATTCCTATGGCTATAGAAGAGCCTTCTGTAGTTGCTGCTGCAAGTAATGGAGCTAAGTTTTTAGGAAATATAAAAACTGAGATGGTTGAAAAAGCTGTTATCGGACAAATAGTTTTGTATGATGTAAAAGATGTAAATTCTGCTTTAGTTAAGTTAAAAGAACATGAAGAAGAATTTATAGAAATGGCAAAAGAAAAATCTCAAAATATGATTAAAAGAGGTGGCGGACCGAAAAAAATATGGTTTAAGGGGTTTGAAAATGAAAAATTTATCACTTTATATCTTTCTGTAGATACTTGTGATGCGATGGGTGCTAATACAATTAATACAATATTAGAATATATTTCTGAAAGAGTTTGTGAAATTGTCAATGCTGATTATATATTAAGAATAATTTCAAATAACGCAACAGAATCTATAGTAAGAGCTACAGCGAATATTCCTATTTTAAGATTAAATAAAGATGTAGAAAGAGCTAAAAATATAGCAAAAAAAATTGAGTTAGCTACAAATTATGCAAATTTAGATCCATATAGAGCATCAACTCATAACAAAGGAATTATGAATGGTATTGATGCTGTTGTATTAGCTACAGGTAATGACTGGAGAGCAGTTGAAGCTGCAGCACATACATATGCCTCAATTACAGGACATTATAAATCTTTAACATCTTGGCTTTATGATGAAGAAAAAGAAGAATTAATAGGAAGTATAGAGATACCAGTTCCTGTTGCTACTTTGGGAGGGACAATTTCTATTCATGAGATTGCAAATTGGTCATTAAATTTAATGAAAAATCCAAGTTCTAAAAAATTAGCAGGCATAATAGCTGCTGTGGGATTGGCACAAAATTTTAGTGCAGTTAAAGCAATAGTAACAGAAGGGATTCAAAAAGGACATATGTCACTTCATGCAAAGACTTTAGCTAAACAAGCCGGAGCTAGTGAAAGTGAAATAGACGAAGTGGTTAAACAACTTAAATATAAGGGAAAAATAAATATAGATGAAGCTATATTAACACTTAATAATTTGAGAAATAAATAGGAGAAATATATGGAAAATAAATATGTAGGTATAGAAAAAATTTCATTATATATCCCAAAATATTATGTTGATATTGAAAAATTAGCAAAAAAAAGAAATGTTGATTCTGAAAAATGGACGAAGGGAATTGGACAAGAAAAGATGTCTATTATTCCTAAAAATCAAGATATAGTTAGTATGGCGGCAAATGCAGCTATTAATATATTAAATGATGAAGATAAAAAAAATATTGGTCAGGTTATATTTGCTACGGAATCAGGATTTGATTATTCAAAATCTGCTTCAACTTATTTATTTGATTTACTTAATATAAATAGATTTGCTAGAAGCTATGAAATTAAACAAGCTTGTTATGGAGCGACTGCTGCAATACAAATAGCTTGTGACTATGTAAGAGTAAGACCTAATGAAAAAGTACTTATATTATCTTCTGATATTTCTAAATATGGTCCAAAAACTAGAGGAGAGGTAACTCAAGGAGCTGGAGCAATTGCAATTTTAATCAGTTCAAATCCTAAAATTTTGAAAATTACCGAGAAGTCAGTTTCATTAACAAGAAATGAATATGATTTTTGGAGACCAAGTTATAGTGAATATCCTTTTGTTGATGGAAAATTTTCAACTCAATTATATATTGATATGTTTAAAGAGTCTGTAAATGAATTTAGAAATAGATATAAAAATACGTTAGAAAATATAGAAACAATGTTATTTCATCTTCCTTTTTCCAAGATGGGTAAAAAAGGACTAATATCTTTAGAAGAAGATTTACCATTATTATCTCAAAAGTGGTTATCAAAGTATGATCAAAGTACAAAATTATGTAGACAAATTGGAAATTTGTACACAGGATCATTGTATTTATCATTTTTATCTCAATTAATTTATGGAAATCTTAAAGAAAATTCAGAAATAGGATTTTTTAGCTATGGTTCAGGGGCTGTATGCGAGTTATTTACAGGGATATTATTAAAAGATTTCACTAGTAATATAGATATAAAATTCATAGAAAAAATGTTAGAAAACAGGGATGAGATAGACGTATCAGAATATGATCTTAACTATTTTGAAAAGATATATACTGAAGAAAGTTTTATATATGTTGAAGAAAAATTAATGGAAAAAGGATTTAATTTAAAAGGAATTGAAAATGGTAAGAGAGAGTACTCATTTATAGAATAATAATTTTTTTATGTTGCAACCCATGTTTTTTGTTATATAATGAAGATGAAAAGTAATTTTTGAAAGTAATTTTTGAAAGGAATTTTAATGAAAAATAAAATTGTAAATACAGTTAGAGCGTTATCAGCTGAGATGGTATTAAAAGCAAATTCAGGACACCAAGGGATGCCAATAGGGGCGGCTCCAATGGCTGTTACATTATTTAATGATGTAATGAAACATAATCCGGAAAATTCCGGTTGGTTTGATAGAGATAGATTTATCTTATCTGCTGGACACGGATCAGCATTGCAATATTCTTTATTACATTTATATGGATATAAATTATCAATGGATGATTTAAAAGAATTTAGACAATTAAATTCAAATACGCCGGGTCATCCGGAATTCGGGGACACTGATGGAGTAGAAGTTACTACTGGACCATTGGGGCAAGGAATTTCAATGGCTGTTGGATTTGCTATGGCAGAAAAACATTTAGCAGCAAAATATAATGTTGAAGATATAAAAGTTATCAATCATTATACATATACAATTGCTGGAGATGGTTGTTTAATGGAGGGGATTTCAAATGAAGCTTGTTCATTAGCCGGTACACTTGGATTAGGTAAATTGATTGTTTTATATGATTCAAATAAAATTACAATTGAAGGGACAACTGATTTAGCATTTAGAGAAAATGTTGCAAAGAGATATGAAGCATTGGGATGGCAGGTAATTGATGTTGAAGATGGAACAGATTTAGAAGCTATTAGATCAGCTTTAGAAGAAGCTAAAAAAGATGAAGAAAGACCAACGTTAATTGAAATTCATACTACAATCGGTTATGGATCAAGCAAACAAGGAACACCAGCAGTTCACGGAAATCCATTGAATAAAGATGATATTCAAGAAATGAAGAAAACTTTAGGATACGATTGTGAAGAGGAATTTTTTGTTGATGATGATGTAAGAGAATATTTGAATGACAAAAAAGAAGAATTTTCAAAATATGAAGAAGATTGGAATTTATTGGTATCAGAATATAAGACTAAATATCCGGAAAAATATGAAGATTTAATGAAAGCAATCAATAATGATTATGATTTTTCATTCTTAGAAAGTGAAGAATATTATGGATTTGATAAAGCTTTAGCTACAAGAGCTTCATCAGGAGTTGCATTAAATAGAATTGCAAAACATGTGAATAATTTATTTGGTGGCTCGGCAGATTTAGCTGGTTCAAATAATACAAGAATGGAAGAATATGGAGATTTTTCAAAAGAAACTCCTGAAGGGGCAAATTTACATTTCGGTATAAGAGAGCATGCAATGGCTGCTATTGCAAATGGTATTCAATTACATGGTGGTTTGCAATCATATACGGGTACATTTTTGTCATTTGCAGATTACATGAAACCAGCAATTAGACTTTCAGCATTAATGAAACAAAAAGTAATTTATATATTTACTCATGATAGTATCGGACTTGGAGAAGATGGACCTACACATCAAGCAGTAGATCAATTGCCAATGTTAAGAGCTATACCTAACATGATAAATATTAGACCTGCTGATGCAAGAGAAACAGCCGCAGCATGGGCATATTCAATAAAGAATAATACAAAACCAATTTCATTAATATTATCTAGACAAGCTTTACCAAATATAGAAGGTACAGGAAATAGAGTGTTTAATGGTGCGTATGTATTAAAAGATTTTGGAGAAAATCCAGAAATGATTTTAATGGCAACTGGTTCAGAAGTTCAATTAGCTTATGAAACTGCAGAAAAATTATTTGAAAATGGAAAATCTGTAAGAGTTGTTTCAATGCCATCATTTGAATTATTTGAAGAACAAAGTGAAGAATACAAAGAATCAGTATTACCAAAACACATCACAAAGAGAGTAGCTATCGAAGCATCATCAGAAATGGGATGGTACAAATATATTGGAATGGATGGATTATTTGTTGGCATGTCAACATTTGGTAAATCAGCTCCGGCTGAAGAAGCTTTTGAATATTTTGGATTTACAGTTGATAAAGTTTTAGAAAAAATTGCTGAAAAATTCTAATATAATTAAATAAATATTGAAATTTTGAGCAGCTTAGTGTTGCTCAATTTTTTATTTGTATAGGAGAAAATATGACACCACTTTATAAGACGATATATAAAAATATAAAGAAACAAATAGATGATGGGATATTAAATACAGGAGATTTGATAATGTCAGAATCTCAGCTTAGAATTAAATATAAATGTTCAAGAGATACTGTTAGAAAAGCTACATCATTATTGGAAAATAATAATTATATTGAAAAAACTAGAGGAAAACAGGCAAGAGTTAAAGAAAGAAATATATATACATTCCCAACATCAAAAATTGAAACACTAAAAGAATTGAGTAAAAAAAATAATTTGAAAGTTAAAACAAAATTAATATCAATAAGTTATGACGTAAAAGATAAGGAAGAATTTACAAAATATTTTAGTAAGAATGTAGAAGTTAAAAGAGTTAGAAATATAGATGGAGAAGATGTAGTTATTGATATTGATTATTTTGATGATAATTTAATTAAGGGATTAAATAAAAAAATTTGTGAAGATAGTATTTATAAATTTATTGAAACAAATTTAGGTGTTGAAATCGGTTACTCAAAAAAAATCGTGACTGTACAAAAACCTACAAGTGAAGATATGAAATTGTTAGGGATAGATGAGGATTATCTGCTTGTAAATGTGATATCTGCAACATTTACAAAGGGAAATGATATATTTCAAACAACTATATCTAAACATAAATATGATAAATTTAGATTTGAAGCTTATGCAGAAAGATAAAATACAAAGGATTTCATGTTGATAAAATCTCCTTATTGTGATACCATTCAGTTAACACACTAGTACGTACACGTTTAAGGAGGAGAATATGGGAAAGTATAGTGAAGATTCTAAAAAATTATTAGAATATATAGGTGGAAAAGATAATATTAAATCTGTTAGCCATTGTGTAACAAGAATGAGATTTGTTTTGAAAGACGAATCTAAAGCAGATGTAAGTAAAATTGAAGAATTAAAATCTGTAAAAGGAAGTTTTACGCAAGCAGGACAATTTCAGGTAATAATCGGTAATGAAGTAGATTTATTTTACAATGATTTTACTGCAGTTTCAGGAGTTGAAGGAGTATCTAAAGATCAAGTTAAATCTGATGCTAAGTCAAATCAATCATTTTTACAAAGATTAATGACTAATTTAGCAGAAATTTTTGCGCCAATTATTCCAGCGATTGTTGTTGGGGGTTTGATTTTAGGTTTTAGAAATATACTTGAAGGCGTAAAAACGTTTACAGATACAGGAGCCTTTGATTTGGTAAATGGTACTAAGACAATAACAAACATGTCTGTATTTTGG
This sequence comes from Helcococcus bovis, assembly GCF_046035835.1. Classification (NCBI taxonomy): domain Bacteria; kingdom Bacillati; phylum Bacillota; class Tissierellia; order Tissierellales; family Peptoniphilaceae; genus Helcococcus; species Helcococcus bovis. Next base: position 4,586 of record NZ_JBFNGB010000007.1, on the reverse strand, counting down.
AATGGTGTAAATCATTTCTTATGGTTACCAGGGGAAGCTATTTTTCATTTCTTACCAGTAGGAATTACATGGTCTGTTACAAGAAAAATGGGAACTACACAAATTTTAGGTATAGTTTTAGGGATTACATTAGTATCACCTCAATTATTAAATGCATATGGCGCAGCAGGAGCTCTTGCTGAAGGTAAAGTACCATTTTGGGATTTTGGATTTGCTCAAGTAAATATGATTGGATATCAAGCACAAGTAATACCAGCTATGTTAGCAGGTTTTGCATTAGCTTATTTAGAAAGATTCTTTAAGAAGATAATACCAGATGTTGTCCAAATGATATTTGTACCATTCTTTTCACTACTTATTTCAATAGTTCTAGCTCACTTGGTATTAGGACCAATCGGTTGGCAAATTGGTAAAGCAATATCATCAGTTGTTTATGCAGGATTGACATCATCATTAAACTGGTTATTTGCAGCAGTATTTGGATTTTTCTATTCACCACTTGTAATTACAGGTTTACATCATATGACAAATGCAATAGATTTGACACTAATAAGTGAAACTGCAACAGCTACACAAGCTGGCACAACATTATTGTGGCCAATGATTGCTTTATCAAATATTGCACAAGGTGCAGCTGTAGCAGCAACAGTATTCTTAAACAGAAAAAATGAAAAATTTAAGGAAGTTGCTATTCCAGCTTGGATTTCTGCATGGTTAGGAGTTACAGAACCAGCTATGTTTGGGGTAAATATTAAGTTAAGATACTCATTCTTAGCAGCTATGATCGGATCATCAATTGCGGGATTATTCTCAGTATTAACTAATACGGGAGCGTTGGCAATAGGGGTTGGTGGCATACCAGGAATATTATCATTCCCAGTAACAAAATGGCCAACATTCTTTATTGCAATGCTTATAGCAACAATAATTCCAGTTGTTTTAACTGTAATATTTTCAAAAAGAGTAAAGAATAAGTAAATTTAAGGGAGTGTTTAACTCCCTTTATTTGATAAAGGAGATATAATGAATTTTAAGGATAAAGTAGTTTATCAAATATATATAAAATCATTTCAAGATTCTAATGGAGATGGAATTGGAGATTTGAATGGTATAACTCAAAGACTTCCTCAATTATCAGAATTGGGAATTGATATTGTTTGGATTACACCTTTTTTTAATTCACCACAATATGATAATGGATATGATGTTTCAGATTATAAATCGATAGATCCCATGTTTGGTAATTTTGAAGATTTTGATAATATGATGAAAACAGCAAAGTCATTAAATATTGAAATTATGCTTGATATGGTATTCAATCATACTTCTACACAGCATGAATGGTTTCAAAAAGCTCTTTCTGGGGATGAAAAATATAAAGATTACTATATATTCAAAGATTCTAAATATGGAAAAGAACCTACAAATTGGATTTCAAAATTTGGAGGTAGTGCATGGAAATATGTTGAAAAATTAGATAAATGGTATTTACATTTATTTCATGTTGAACAAGCTGACTTAAATTGGAAAAATCCTGAAGTTAGAGAAGAGATTTTTGATGTAATTAAATTTTGGAAAGATAAGGGCGTAGCCGGTTTTAGACTTGATGTAGTTAATTTAATTTCTAAACCTGAAAAATTTGAAGATGATTTTGAAGGAGATGGTAGAAGATTTTATACTGATGGTCCAAACATTCATAAATATTTAAAAGAATTATCTGAAAAAGGTGGATTTGCTGATCTAATTACAGTCGGAGAGATGAGTTCAACAAGTCTTAAAAATTGTATTTTGTATTCAAATCCTGATGAAAAAGAGCTTTCTATGGTATTTAATTTCCACCATTTAAAGGTTGACTATAAAAATGGTAAAGAAAAGTGGATTCTTGATAAAATTAGATGGAATGACTTATTTGGATTATTTGATAGATGGCAAATAGAGATGCAAGAAAAAGGTGGGTGGTCAGCATGGTTTTTCAATAATCATGATCAACCAAGAGCTATTTCAAGATTTTGTGATGATGAAAATTATCATTATGAATCTGCAACGTTGTTGGGTACACTTACTCATATGATGAGAGGAACGCCTTACATTTATCAAGGAGAAGAAATAGGGACAACAAATCCAAGATATTCAACAATTGATGAATATCTGGATGTTGAAAGCAAAAACTATTTTAATATTCTTATGGAAGGAGGAATGTCAGAAAAAGAAGCTCTTCATGTTATTTCAGAAAGATCTAGGGATAATGGTAGAACTCCAATAGCATGGGAAGAAAATTCTGTTAATTATGGATTTTCAAATGTTAAACCATGGATTAGTTTTGGAAATGTAAGTAATTTTTATGATAAAGATAAAAAGGCTGAAAAATCAATATTTAAGTATTATCAAAAATTAATTAAATTAAGAAAAAATTTTAGGGCAATTTCTGAAGGAAGATACAAGAAAGTTAATTCTATTTATCAAAGCTATGTTTTTGAGAGAATATCAGAAAATGAAGAAATTTTAGTAATATTGAATTTTAAATATTTTTCAGAAAATCTATATATCTTAAAAGAGATAATAGAAAAATACATAGATGGTGAAATTTTAATAAATAATTATGATAGTTTTGATATTGAAAATTTAAGACCTTATCAGGCAGTGGTTTTGAAAAAATAAGAAAAAAGGCTGTTGCAAATAACTAATTTTTTGCAACAAGCCCTTTTTGTATTTGTAAAATTTATTTTTTCAGAATATACCTAAGTTTATAAATTGCATATCTCAGATTATTGTTGATCTTTTTTTATCTTATCTTGATATTTTTTATTAATGAATTATTTGGTAAAACATATAGGTTGCCTTGTTCATAAGTAGTTTCATCATACTCTTTTTTTTACTATCTTCCATTCTAGTAAATGTTCTCGTAATTCTAATTTTATTTGATTGTCCAAATTTACCTAAATTTTGTATATTTTCTTTCCATAAACCTGTAACATTAGGTAATCCCCTAATAAATGCTGAAGGAATAAAGTCAATGTTACATTTTACCTCTAAATAGTCATTTCCGAATATAAATCTATTTAGACCTGCATTAAATAGCATTTGTGCTTCAGTAATTATTTGTTTTTCTCTTGATAATATGTAAAAGAAGTATACTCCAGGTAAAATAAATAACCCACCCCATAAAGTCTTAAAAATAAACCAAATTAATATTGTCAAGGCTATACCAATTGCCATTGATAAGTAAGCTCTAATTTTGAATGGTTTTACTTTTTCAATTGCTGACTTTAGATTAGCAAGTAATTCACTACCTTCTTCAGAGTCTAAAAATACTAAATAATCTGAAGGTGTATTTCCTCTATTCATGTTTTCTCCTTAAAATTATATCTATATGATAATATTATATTTATTATTAGATTTATTTGCGATAATATAAATTGAAACGATTTTTATTAAAATTATCATTTATCAAATTTATAAAATCTACTATTTTTGATATAATGATATAAGTAGAAAACATCAAAAGAGGGATTATGAGAATAAGATTTAAGAAATTTGCAATACCGGAATTGCAAGAAAATGATTTAGTATATTTTGATCCTAAAAATAATAATGGAAGATGGAATGAAATTTTTGGAAATAACAATCCTATTCATTTGGAAATTGGTGCTGGAAGAGGTGGATTTGCAGCAACATTAGCAGAACAAAATCCAGACATTAACTATGTTGCAATAGAAATGGATGCAAATATTTTAGTCTATGCAGGAAGATTATTTTTAGAAAAAGGAGTTAGAAATATTAGAGCAATTAGAGGTTTTGCAGAATATTTGGGAGATCATTTTAATGAAGATGAAATTTCAAAAATTTACATTAATTTTTCAAATCCATGGCCAAAGAAAAAACAACATAAGAGAAGACTTACTCATCCAAGGCATCTGAAAATTTATAAAGAAATTCTTAAGAATGGTGGAGAAATCGAGTTTAAGACAGATGATAGGCCATTTTTTGAAGATAGTTTAGAATATTTTAAGGAATTTGGTTTTGAAATTTTAGAACACTCATTTGATCTAAAATTAGAGGATAAGTCAGATAATATTATTACAGAATACGAAAGAAAATGGCGAGGAATGGGTGTTCCAATCTGTTATGCAAGAGTAAAATCTGTGTGATTATAGAAAAAAAATAGGGGCTGTTGCAAATAATTAAGAATGTTATTTTGTAATAGTCTTTTTACATTGTAATTTTAGATATACCATTCAATTTAATAGTAAAAAAAATGGATTAAAAATATATAAAAGTACCATTCCAAACTAAATAATAGAAAAAGGAATTGATAAGAAAATAAGATTTATACCATTCAATTTAACACTAATAAAAAAAGAATGGATTTTAATAAGAGTTTTTATGCCATTCAAAAGAACTAAACTTACAATGGAATTGGTTGAGTAATAAATTTTATACCATTCAATTTAACATTAATAAAAAAAGAATAGATTTTAATAAGGGATTTTATACCATTCAAAAGAACTAAACTTACAATGGAATGGATTGATTAATAAAATTTATACCATTCTAAAAGTGAAAATTATAAAAAGAAATGAAAAATA